>JAKAYJ010000039.1 GCA_021816385.1 Thermoplasmata archaeon | reverse complement strand
TACAGGAGGCAAAGATCGTTCATTCAGATCTGAGCGAATACAATGTGCTCTGCCACAGGAACAGAAGCTACCTGATCGACATGGGGCAGGCTGTGTCCATAAAGCACCCGATGTCAAGACAGTTCATGGAGAGGGACATACATGTGATGAGGTCTTTCGCATTGAGGAATCAAATTGAGTTTGATGAAAGATGGCTTCCAGTCATGGGGGAAAAGTAGATGGATAATGATGATAACGAGAATCAGATAATTTCAATGAAAATACCGTTGGAAAGGCTCGGCGTGATCATAGGGAAGGGTGGGACAGTCAAGAAGTATATTGAGGAAACGGGCCAGTGCGGAATAATCATAGATTCCGAAACATCCGACGTGTTCATAGAGCAGAAGGGAGACCCTTTGAAGGCACTTGCAGCAGCAGAAGTGGTAAAGGCAGTTGGCAGGGGTTTCAACCCTGACAGAGCATACTCGCTCTTCACGGAGAATTATCAGCTCATAGTGATGCCGCTGAGGGAAGTTGCAAGAAAGGGCTCAAACAGGATAAAGGACATAAAGGGAAGGGTCATAGGCAGAGAGGGCAAGACAAGGAGAATCATTGAGGACCTTACAGATACCATGATATCAGTATATGGTGACACAGTTTCCGTAATAGGAGATTATGTTTCAGTAAAATATGCCATTGAGGCACTGCAGATGTTAATATCCGGAAAGAAGCAGAGAACAGTATATGCATACCTTGAAGCAAGGGTCAGGGATCTGAAAATGGAGAAACTTAACGAGAATCTCTCCTGAGTAAAGGCATATTTCCCGATTGGCGAACATATGGAGTTTCGGTTGAAAATATCTGTATTATTCTTTTCGCATACATGAAATGAAAAACGTATGTAGAAAAGTGATTAAAATTCTCATCTACCGGGTCAGGATTGGACGATTCCTGCAGGATACATAATAACACTTATATGAGTATGATAAATATGGGGCCAGAGCGGGGTAGGGTAGTCAGGAAATCCCGACGGGCTCATAACCCGTAGATCGATGGTTCAAATCCATTCCCCGCTATTTTCTATGTTTTTGCATATGCTCTCAACAAGTTTCTCAAAATTTCCATTTCCTATGGCCCCTATATTGGTGTATCCCATTTCCAGCAGTTCATTTTCCGTGGTTCTTCCGATTGCATGAACCTTATTCTGTATGTATCTGCCCTCACTCACGGAGTGGAAGTATTTCACTTCCATGGGTGAAGTGAACACAAATCCGCTGAATCCCTCATTGGAAACTGCACAGTCAATTTCCTCCATTTCATTCAATTTTTCATACCTGTACAGGTACATCCTTGTGACATGATATCCGGTCTTTTCCAGGATCGTATCAAGAATCGTCTCATGATCAAGGTTGCTTGGGATGTATATTTTCATGTTCACAGGAAGATGATTTGCTATTTCTTCTGCAAGGGCCATGGAATCATGTATCCTTGGAACTATTGGAGAGAATCCTGATTCAAGCATGAGATCCGCAGTGATCTTTCCGATGGCAAAACTCGGGCTTGAAGAATAGTCTCTTCCATATTTTTCCAGGAAAATCCTGAATGCAGTCTGGCTCATGAATACAAGGGCACTGTCGTGGGGTATTTTCTTCAATTCAACTTCCATTGCCACGATCTTGAAGAGGGGTATGTTGATTAAATCAATGCATCTCTCCCTGTTCACGAATTTCATCTCAGGCCTGAAACTTACAACATGATTCATGTGGAATCTCTCCTTATACTGTTTCCGGCATTTTCAGCGTCCTGCTCAGTCTGTGCCCTGAATTTCCTGCAGATGACATTTCCATGTAATTCATGGTAGATGTGAAGCATCCCTGTGAGGGGATGATAAAATATACCGGTTGAAGACGAACATCCAATCTCCAGTGTGATTGCAGTCCTTCTTTCAAGATTCCATCTCTTTCTCGACTCGTTCTGATCTATTTTATTGATTTTATCATGAATTACGCTGTCTTTCCTTGTGACAACACAGATTATTCCCTGGGTCGGTGCAGGAACAAACACATCATATGGGAGCTGCATGAATTTCATGTCAGGGTAAAGCCTTCTTATACCTGCTTCAGAAAGTATTATTCCGTCATACTCTCCTCTCCTTACCTTATCTATTCGTGTATCTATATTTCCCCTGATATCTCTTGCAATCCATTTCTTTCCGTAATATGCAATCTGTGACACCCTTCTTGGAGCTGAAGTTCCCACCACTGCATCGTCCCTGTCCACGCCTATGAATATATCATGAAAATGTTCCCAGTCAAAAAGGGCTGTTAATGAAAGATCAGGATCAATCTCTGAAGGCAGGTCTTTTGCACTGTGAACTGCACAATCAACTTCACCATCCAGCACCTTTCTGTTCAGTGCATTCACAAATACTCCCTGAGATCCGAATTCATTTATGGAAATATTTCTGTTAGTATCCCCTTCAGTGGATACATCCACAATCTCAATCTCTTCTTTTAGTCTGGAAGAGAACATCCTGACCTGCTCATGTGCAAGCTTACTTTTCCTGGTGCCCACTCTCATTAAGTTCATTCTCCAGAGCATAAACCATTTTGAATGCTGCCATTTCCACTTCTTCAGGGGTGTGTGCAGGGCCTATGAATGAAGTTTCAAACTGTCCCGGTGAAAGGTATATTCCATACCTGAGCAGTTCCCTGAAGAATTTCATGAATCTTACGGAATCAGAGTTCTTTGCAGTAGTGTAATCAATCACTTCCTGCGTATTGAAGAAAGGGGTGAACATATTGTAGGCCCTGTTCACCTTTATCCCCGCTTCGTTATAGGGTTTCAACTTTCCTTCAATCCATTTTGCAAGCCTTATTGTTGATTCATAATCAATGGTCTTGAGGTATTTCAGCGCTGCAATTCCTGTGGCCATTGTATATGGGTTGGCGGAAAATGTTCCCGACTGGTAAACCTTGCCGCTTGGGGATATATTCTTCATTATTTCTTCACTGCCTCCAAAGAGGCCAACAGGCATTCCTCCTCCTATGATCTTCCCCATGGTTGTTATGTCGGGCTTGACATTTACCATATCCTGATATGCACCGTACCTGAACCTGAATCCTGTTATCACCTCATCAAAGATCAGAAGTGAGCCATGTTTCTGTGTTATCTCCCTGAGAAATTTCAGGAACCCTTCCTCAGGGTTTATGACACCCATGTTTCCCATGATGGGCTCAACGATTACTGCAGCAATATCATTCCCGTGCTTTAAGAATATTTTCTCTATGGAATCCGTGTGATTGAATTCGCCCACAAGAACTGTTTTGCTCACCTCTTTTGGTATTCCCGGGCTGGTAGGAGTTCCAAAGGTGGCTGCACCACTCCCTGCTCCTATGAGTGCATAATCATGGGCCCCATGGAATCCGCCATTCATCTTCACTATAATCTTTCTTCCGGTGTATGCCCTTGCAAGCCTGATTGCATGCATCGTTGCCTCTGTGCCCGAGTTGGTGAACCTCATCATCTCAACGGAAGGAACCGCCCCATTGATCAATTCTCCAAGAATAATTTCATTTTCCGACACCACACCCTCAGGTACAGGATTTGCAAATACCTCCATGGCATGATCGAGGATCTCAGAATTGGCATATCCTCCAAAAACTGCCCCGAATCCCATGGAAAAATCAAGGTATTCTTTTCCTGAAACGTCAAAAAGCCTTGTTCCTGTGGCTCTTGAAAAATAAATAGGCTTCGGTTCATAGAACCTCACAGGAGAGTTAACTCCTCCGGGGAATAATTTGGATGCTCTCCTGAAGAGAGAATCAGAATCCATGAAAGGATATGCGCAAATGGCTTTTATTGATTTTCATCGGACGTTACAGTTTCCTTTTATTGAACTGAATATGTACTGAAAACAGAATTTCAACAGTAAGTAGTTACATAAAAGAAAGGTGTTTATTGGTATACATAGGCCCAGGCGTCTGTGAATTAACAGGAGACGATCACCCTAAATTGAAGGAAATTCAGGATTTCATGGAAGATAAAACCTGTGTGAGTATTCCCATATCTATGGGCCTTCCATACTTATCTTGAATGTTCTTTAGAAGGAGCTTGAGATTTTTCCTCTCCTCTGGAGGGCATCCTTTCACATAATTCTTCAGTTCAGCTTCATCCAATGGTTTCATGAGATCTCCTTCCTGAATTTCCTCGATGGAATACTTCCCCCATGATACCATCTCTATGGCCCATTCAAGCGAATATCTTCCATAATTCCTGCTGCTGCTAATTCTTACAAGCTCAAGCAGAACATCCTCTGGAATTGTTTTTCCATATTTCTTCTCCATTTCGGGAATCTTCTGCAGGAGTATCCTCGAGATCACCTTTCCGTCAAACATGGAAGAAAGTTTCCTAAAAAATGGTAGAAGACCCTTCATTATGATGGATTCAGAATCCTGCATTGACAATCCTGTTGACACAGACAATTCTCTCACGGTATTCTCCAGCGAATCGGGAATAGTAAGGTCAGTCCCATCCAGTTTCACTGATTCCGTTTTTATGATAGGTATATCCGTTTCAGGATACATCCTTCCTGATCCGGAAATGGGGCGCATGTACCTCGTGGTTCCATCCTCAAATGCAGCCCTGGTTTCAGAGAAATTCAGGGAAAACAGTTTTTCCAGCCTCTGTGTGATAAGGGCCTCTGCATTTTTTTCCATTCCGGGCCTGACAAGAAGAATCAAAAACGAATCCCTTTCATTCTTGCAAACTTTTCCATGAATATGATCCCTGTCTTCAGCACTGAGGCCATATGCAGGAAGTTCGTCATAGTGGACTATTCCTTTGATTCCGATCAATTTCAGTGCGTCTGCGATTTCCCTGCCAATGGTATAACTTCCATTCTTCAGGAAACCCTTCCCATTCAGGAGTGGAGAGATATAAACGCCATTTCCATCTTCAATTGCCCTGCTCACCATCTTTGAATTCCATGTTCCTATTATGGAATCATGCCTGATGAAGTGAATTTTGCCGAATCCTCCCATAGCCTTCCAATTTTCCACCGCATCGTGAAGTGCTTTCTGTCTGTTTGCCTCCTTCAAGAGAATATCCCTGATCTCAGAGAGCTTTGACACACCCTTTATCTCAACCCTCCCGTAGCCCATGGAAAAATTGACATCCTGCCTTATGGAATCAGCACCCTTTCTCAGCATGCCCATCACTATGATCCTGTTTCCAATCTCCCTTGCTATTTCCATGGCCTCTTCAGGAGTTTTCAGGTCGGGTTTTGTAGATATCTCAATTAATGGTATTCCCAGCCTCTCCAGTGAATATGTGACAGTGTTTTCTTTTTCCTCAATTTTCCTGCAAGAATCCTCCTCGAGGCATATGGTTGAAATTTCGGATACGGCATTTTTTCCCCTTATCTCGCCACCAAAGGATATTATGGAAGTTCTCTGGAATCCTCCCGTGTTTGATCCATCTATTACAATCTTCCTCATGACAGAAATCCTGTCCAGGATAGAACTGTTGAATGATTTTGCCATGGCCATTGCCACAGACAGTGCTTCATTACTCATGGTTTCCGGGGGTTGTTCATCCAGTTCAAGAAGGCAGGAATTATCCGTAACAAGGTACAGGTTTCTCCTCTTCTTTGACTCCTCAGTCATTGCAGACTCATCCACAATTCCTGCCTCTCCTGAGGTAGTTTTTAGATCTCTTATAATTGAAAGTCCGTTCTCCTTTCCTTCAGTTCCACACCTGCAGAACAGTTTGCCTGTTCTTAACTGCATGTGCACTTCCAGCCCTATCATTGCGTTTTCCGGGAATGAATCCATTCAGAGATCACCAGCCTGTTCCCTGCATAGTATCTCACCCTTCATGTTCATCCTCATGACTCTCTCAAAGTCTGCGTCTTCATAGTTTCCAAGCACATGCATCATTTTCACCATGGCAACTTCAGGAAGCATATTTTCAACCCATGTCACACCTGCAGCAGCAAGCTCCCTACCTGTGGCATACACGTCAAGGTTAACAGGTCCCATTATGCACTGGCTCGTCATGAGGATCTTCCCGCCATTTCCTGTGTAATTTTTGATTGTGTCAAGGAACTTCACAGCCATGTGCCCGAGTCCTGTCCCCATGACCACTACTCCTTTTTTCTTTTCAATATACCTTTCAAGATCCTCTATCTCCATACCCGGATGAAAATAAATTATTCCAACCTTCTTCTCCAGTTTACCATCCAATTCGGTAGACTGATCAGGTTTCCTGTGATTCCCATGAATTTCCACTCTTCCATTTTGGAAATATCCGATGGGTTTCTCACCTATGCTCCTGAAGGCATCCCTTCTGGTGGAATGCATTTTTCTTGTTCTCACTCCTCTCATGAGTGCTATTCTATCATCGCTCAGGGTTTCGTGCATTGCAATGCACACTTCTCCCACTTGAGTTCCTGCGAAATTGATTGCACCTTCCATGTTCAAAAACGAATCGCTGCTTGGCCTGTCAGAACTCCTCTGTGAACCTGTCATGATCACAGGCACAGAAAGTTTCTTCAACATGAAGGAGAGTGCTGCTGCAGTGTAGGACATGGTATCTGTTCCATGGGAGATCACAATCCCCTGGGCTCTCCCGCTCTCCTTCACCACAGTCTCTGCAATGCCGACCCAGATGTCCGGTTCCATGTTCTCGCTGAGTATGTTTAGGAAGTTTACATGCCTGATCCTGAATTTTTCCTCAATGTAAGGGAATTTCGAAGTGATATCTGTTATGTCCAGTGATGGAAATACGGCTCCAGTGGTGTAATCTATCCTGCTAACAATGGTTCCACCAGTGGTGATTAGCGATATCTCCTTCCCTTCACCTGCAACACTGACTTTATTCACCTTTGGGGCTGAATGGCCCTTTGTGTTCTCAAAAATCTGAACCTGTTCAGGGATAATAAATACATCATACCCGTTCTCCATTTTGATATTATAATAATCTCCATTCTTCCCGAGGACAGTTCCAGTGTATTTTGAGCCATGATATATGAACTCTATTCTTGCTCCCCGATCTTTGTCAGAATAAACAGGCATGCATTGAGGATTGCAAATAGATATTTTATATTTGCATGAGAAAAGAATGCGCTCTCCCAATCACATGATTGAAAGTTCCTTCAGCACTTCTCTTGAAATGATGAGTCTCTGAATCTGGTTTGTACCCTCATAAATCTGAGTTATCTTCGCATCCCTCATGTGCCTTTCAGCATCAAGATCAGTCGTGTATCCATATCCACCAAAGATCTGGAGTGCATCTGTGGTCACTTTCATTGCAGTGTCTGATGCAAAGAGTTTTGCCATGGAGGATTCCTTCACGCATGGAAGATGTTCGTCCCATCTTCTGGCTGCATCGTATGTTAGAAGAGTTGCTGCGCTTATGGAAGTCTCCATGTCAGCAATCATGAACTGGATTGCCTCAAAGTTTGAAAGGACCTGGTTGAACTGCTTCCTCTGCTGGGCATACTCCACTGCCTCCCTGAAAGCTGCCTTTGCTATTCCAAGTGCCTGGCATGCTATGCCAATTCTTCCTGCATCCAGTGTTTCCATTACGACCTTGAATCCATCATTCAGTTTTCCAACAATGTTTGATTCAGGGACTTCCACATTGTCAAATACAAGTTCCACTGTTGAAGATCCTTTTATTCCAAGCTTTTCTATGTCTCTTGATATTCTGAGTCCAGGTGTGTCAGCATCCACAACAAATGTAGATATTCCCCTGTGGCCCTTTCCTGGTTCAGTCACAACATCCACAACATAGAATTTTGCAAGCCTTCCGTTTGAGATGAATATCTTTGTGCCATTTACCACGTAATTGTTTCCATTCTTCACTGCGGTTGTTTTTATGGCTGCTGCATCGCTGCCCGCTCCAGGTTCCGTCAGTGCAAGCCCTCCAACGGTTCCTTCCGCAACCATTCCAAGATATTTTTTCTTGAGTTCTTCACTTCCAAACATCAGGACCGGTTCTGCAAAAAGTGTGAGGGCCCCATCAAGCACAAGAGCGGTACTGGGGCATGCCATGGAAATTTCCTCTATTGCATGCATCAGGAACTGGAAACTCATCCCATATCCACCATATTCCTTTGGAATATAACTTGCAAAAAGCCCAAGTTCCTTCATCCTGTTAATTAGACTTTGAGGCACAGTCTTTTCTTCATCTATTTTTTTTGCCAGTGGTCTGATCTCTTCCCTGGCAAATCTCCTGACGTATTGAAGTACATCAATCTCTTCCTGTGTCATTTCTGCCATATACCTGTATAATGAATACATTTATAATTTTAAGTTTGAAGTGAATCCGATTCTGTTATCTACATATGTTTTGGAATGTTTTTCTTCAAGACGGCATGTGACACCCTATCTCGCGTATAATGATTCAAATTTCCAGAAACGTTTTATATAGGAATTTAACATCTATTAATGATGAAAACCACCATCACACACATTAAGGCAGATATCGGCAGTCTTCCCGGCCACACCACTGTTCATGAGGATGTAGTCGCAGCGGTTAAAAAGCATGTGAAAGAGCAGGGTGAAGGAATAATCTGGGATCACCATATCAGCTACATAGGGGACGATATTCAGATAACAATGGTTCATGGCAATGGAATCAACGCGTCAGAAGTGCATAAGCTTGCATGGGATGCATTCAGGTCAGGAACAGATATAGCAAAGAAACTTGGGCTATATGGGGCGGGTCAGGATCTCCTGAAGGATTCATTCTCAGGAAATATAAAGGGAATGGGCCCCGGAATAGCAGAGATGGAAATAACACCAAGGAGGAGCGAACCATTCATAGTATTCATGATGGACAAAACAGAACCCGGAGCATTCAATTACCCCATATTCAGAATGTTTGCTGATCCATTCAACACTCCCGGTCTTGTGATAGATCAGAACATGCATGCAGGGTTTAAGTTCGAGATCTGGGATATTGTCAAGGCTAAGAGCATAGTTCTTGAGGCCCCGGAAGAGATGTATGATATTATTTCACTCATTGGGACAAAGGGGAGATATGTCATAAAGAGAGTTTACACAAGGGACGATCACGAGAAACTTCCTTCAGAGAATGTGGCTGTAATCACAACCGACAAACTTTCATTCATTGCTGGAGAATATGTCGGGAAGGACGATCC
>JAKAYJ010000038.1 GCA_021816385.1 Thermoplasmata archaeon | reverse complement strand
ATCAAAGGTGATGAGTAAAATAGCCGAACTGATAAATCTCGCAGACAAGGAACTTTACATCTGTACACCAATGGTGAAGGAAATAAGGATGGAGATGAAGAAAAACATAGAAAACGCAATGAGGAGAAACGTGAAGGTCATCTTCGTGACTCCACCGAACAAGAGGGTTCCGCAGAACGCACAGATATTCAGAAAGGAGGGGCTTATAGCTACAGATGTCGTTGCAGATAGATCAAGAGCACTTTTAGCAGGTCCTGATCTGAATGCGTGTGGCTACACAGATAACCCTGCACTGGCACTACACGTGTTCCAGTTCGTGCAAATGATAATCGACAGCAGCGATTTTAACACAAAGGAAGAGTGAAAAATGAAAATTACAGATGTAAACAACATAGGTGGTCATCTATCAACATCAAAGGGAATGGAAGCCACACCGGGAAGAGCACGTGAATTTGGATTTAAGAGCTACCAGGTTTTCACAAAGAGTCAGATGCAGTGGAAAGCCAAACCTCTGGACGAAGAAATTGTTAAAAAGTTCAAAAAGGAGAAGAAGGATAATGGAAATCCAACAGTCATGGTCCACGCATCCTACCTTTTGAA
The DNA here is from genome assembly GCA_021816385.1 of Thermoplasmata archaeon. Next base: position 8,655 of record JAKAYJ010000038.1, on the reverse strand, counting down.
TACGGCCAGCAGTGACAACATTCTTAGGGAGAAAGTAAGGGAAGGTTTCAGAATGGAAATAGAAAGGGCTGATAAGCTGGGAATGGAACTTCTAACATTTCATCCAGGTTCATTCAAGGACGCAACTCTTGAAATAGGAATAAACAACGTTGCGAATATGCTCAATGATGTTATCACTTCAGATCAGATGGTAAAAGTACTGATTGAAAATAGCGCTGGCCAGGGAAATAGTGTCGGAAAAACATTTGGGGATATTGCAAAAATAATAGACAAGGTAGATTTGAAGGATAAGGTCGGCATTACACTGGATACATGTCATACATGGGCATCAGGTTATAACTTTTCAGAAGAGACTGGTTATGGCCAGATGATTGATGAAATAAAGAGTACGGTGGGTATTGAAAGAATAAATGGGTTCCACCTTAATGATAGCAAGAAAGGACTTGGTGAGCACACAGATAGACACGAAATGATAGGAAAAGGCACCATTGGTGTGGATGGGTTCAGGTTCCTGATTAAAGACAGAAATTTCAAAGATGTTCCAATGATCTTTGAAACTCCACTGGGAGAAGACGGATATATGAGTGATATCGAAGCTTTAAATCAATTGTTGAAATAAGGGTCAGCATTGATTCTTGAAACATTTGTACCAACAATTTACAAGGATGGATTAGGACGGGTCACATCCCCTCCATTTGACATGATCACAAAGGCCATGGAGAAGGAGTTGAAGAAGAATCCATATAACATTGTCAATCTAAAGGATTGTAAGGACCCTGAAGAGGCAAGAAAACTATTCAATACATGGCAGGAAAAAGGTGTAATAAGTAAGAACAACAATCAGGGATTTGTGGTTCTGAAACAGGTTTTCGTAGAAGGTGGAATCCAAAGGGAAAGATACGGCGTTATCGGCATAATAAATTTAAAAGAACCAGAAAACTGCCTGATACCACACGAAAGCGTAATAACAAAACTTGTTAATCAAAGAGAGAAGCTCATAGAAAGAATGGAATATCAGACAGAACCAGTGTTCGTTGTAAGCGAACAGGCAAAGCTGAATGAAACTCTCAGGTCTGTAATGTCAGAGAAAAATTGCGAAAGGATTTACGAAGAACCTGAGGGTGTTTACAACAGTATATGCATCCTTTCCGATCCTGTTAAAATTGGAAGAATTCAGGAGGTTCTAAAGGGCGATATAGGCATAATCGCGGATGGCCACCACAGGACCAAGGCAATGCTATCCCTATCAAAAAAGTATGGCGGAGATATCCAGTTTTTCAACCATTTATTCGTATTTGTAACTTCCCTGAGATCAGAAAGCATATTCATAGCTCAGGTCCACAGGATAGTTGATTATGATGAAGTTACAATGGAGATGATCCGTGAAAAGTTCAATCTGGTAAAAACTAATGAAAGCGTGGATTTAAGATATCCTGTCGTTATTCACGGCGAAACAAAATACCTACTGGACCCAAAAACAGAAATGAAATACGGTGACTATCTGGACATTATAGATAGGTCCATAAAAAGAGGTTCTGGCAGGGCTGGCATAAAGTATACTTACATTAAGGAAGAGGCAGAGAAAGAGATAAGAGATGATCCCATAAAAATGGCATTCATGATGCCACCTTGGGATAAGGGGGCCTTTGTCAAGACAATGAAGAAAGGATACGTGTTGCCAGCAAAATCAACATATTTTTACCCTAAAATCCCATCAGGAATTGCTTTCTACGGGTTAGACGCACAGGAATGCCGCTGTGGCTTAGTTGGTAGAGCAGCTGATTCGTAATCAGCAGGTCGGGGGTTCAAATCCCTCCAGCGGCTTGTTTTGAAAATATTGGTTTTTCTATGGTCCCTAGTGAGATTTACTTATTACCATGTCACTAATCGTTTTTAAGAAACCCCATTATAGTAGAATCCCTGTATTTCTATCCAATGTATTTATTCCCTCTCGAAGTTCATTCCTACTTGAATCCGCAACTCAAATCTTTCCTTATATTTATTTGATTTTAATCCTATTTATTCATGATAAGACCAGGGGATTAATGGCGTTTCCAGTTTAAGTTCGTCTTTAATCGTATGTTTATACACCTGGAAAAGCTCAAATCTAATGCCAGTTTTATAGCATCTCATATCTTAATGGAAATTATACAGATCCGTGGATCAATCTAAATTCTTTTTCCATCTTTTCTACTATAGGGTCTACATTAAGATCATTTTCTTCAGGCTCTAGGTCTCATAAGATCAAATTAGTTACTCAAACTGTCAGCTTTATTCATTCGGTTTCAGCAACAGTAACAACTTGAATTTAACATGAGTCAGTATTCCAGGGATGTTATAACACTTTTTAAAACAGATAAAGCACAAATTAGAAACATGCCAATCCATAATAAATACAACCTAACCAGTATACTGTATGTTGAAAATTATAAAGCTTACTATGGGTCTTTTGACGATATATTTAACGGAGGTATAGTATCAATAGTATAGGAAACAGGATCAACTTTTATCATATTATAACATACCCAATGGGTTTCCCGTAAAGAAACAGATGATCTGAAGACGATGATTGAAAGTATTGGCATATTCTCACTAATAGGCATAATTACCGGCATTCTTACCGGGATCACAGGTTCAAGTGGTGTTATAGTAGTTGTTCCCGCAATGACATTTCTTGGTTACAGTTTTCATATAGCAGTAGGTACAAGTCTTATTGTGGATGTGATCACAACTTCTTCAGTTGTATACGTATATACAAGGGGTAAGAAAATAGATTGGAGAATAGGGCTCATTCTTGGTGGTGGGGCACTTATAGGCGCACAGATAGGGGCACATGTGGCAATTTTCATTAGTGACAGACCTCTAGAAATAGTCTTCACCATAATGGCTCTATTGATGGCAATACAATCTTTCAGGAGGGCGAAGAAAGGTTTATCTCTGCACAAGAGACAGGTTGCTCATCCATATCTTGCAGGGTTAATTATCAGTTTACCCATAGGAATACTCACTGGCACACTGGGAACAAGTGGTGGAATTATGTTTATTGCCGTCATGATGCTACTTTATTCCATGGATCCAAAAACTATGGTGGGTACAGCAACATTAGCCATGTTTGTATCTGCGATAAGTGGAACCACAGGTTATTTTCTTCTCAATAGTATTGATATAGTGGGAGGAGTCCTGATTGGCATTATCTCACTTATTTCTGGATTCTATTTCGCCAGACAGGCACTCAAGATGAAGGATAGCACCATATACTATTTTCTGGGGATAGTTTTTATTGGCGTTTCTTTCCTCGAGATCATAACAATACTCCGTATATGAGATTAGAAATACGCTTTTGAACAATTCATACTTCCTGTTTTTATATGTTAATATATAATTATTATTCCAAATTGTGAGGACTTAATTGTCCATAAGTAAAAATATCTTTAAGGAAAAATGAAATAAAAAAGGAAAATCACCCATTTTTGTCATTCCAGTAAATCTCTCTGAATGGAATTATTCATCGAAATTCAGGGTCAGATTTCTGATCTCAAACTTTCTATATTCCTTTATATCATCAATTTCCATGCTTTCATCTTCCAGTATATTGGATTCTCCAATACGGAATTTTTTCTTGCCAGAAATCACTAACTTTCCTCCATTTTCAAGGGCATAGGTTCTCATCAAAATACCTGTACCGTCTTCCTTCTCCTTCACAGCCTCAATCATGATGTCTTCTCCTTCCACTTTGAGCAACTGTTCTTCATAATTTTTACCACCTTCACTGGCATTATGAAGTACTATGGGTGGATGGAAAACAAAATTCAGTTCTTTATATATATTTTTGTAGTCCTTATCTGGGAGAATGAAGAATGTTACTTCTGTCTCTCCATTGTCTGAAAACGGATTGGGATATAGGGGTGCTTTCAAAAGGCTTATGCCAAGGGTATCGTTAACGAAACTGTAGCCATGAAGTTCCCTCGCCACAATGGAAAAACCAATTGATTCATCAGACCAGTTGACAAATCTCAGGGCAGGAAACTCAAATTTGGCTGCACTCTTTTCTTCAGAAAAATCTCTCTCTACCATTCCAAAAGGAATCTCACACTTCAGTTTTCTGCTTCTTATGCTTGAATTTATGAGGAATTTTACAAGTTTCTCTCTGTTCTTTAGATTTATCCTGTTCCTTACCTCAATAAAACTGTTTTTCGGGTTCATTATGAACTTCTGTTCGATCACTGAATCATCCTCATAATCAATAGTCACAGACACTATTGAATTAGGACCATCCTGCTTGAAATCAAAACCCTTCTTCTTTTCTTCCAGTGGATGACCTGGATTTATGGTATCAAGGTCTATATTCCAGGCATCAAATCTTCCAGGCACATCCTCCAGTACAACCAGGTGTCCATCTGAAACAATTATACCATTCTTCTCCAGAGTAATCCTGCATTTTACGTCTATTGTGAATTTGTAATAATTTCCCTTGATGGAGATCGAATTTTCTGTCTTTCTAATTTCAAAACTATTATCTACCTCACGCACTTCTTTTGATACTTTTTTGTTAATATTAACGGAAAACTGTGGAACAGATAAATTTATGATTTCATTCATTCCTTGCTTTTCAGCCTTGTCAGATAAGTAAATTGAATTTCTTGTCAGATCTATGGAAGAGTTCAACGCATATTGACTGGTGTTAATAATCATTCTACCAGGTGGTAAATTCATTTTTTCGCTATATAATTTCAGGGATTGCTTGATAAAGGAATCAGCATTTCTAATCGCTTTATCAAGATCCTCAAAAGCTTCCATATATGCATAATAGTTTGCAGAACCCGGTAATACATCATGAAACTGTGCAGTGAGTAGGGTTTCCCATTCCTCCGATAAACTGTCATTCTGGTGACTTATGTGATTAACTGTTAGTAGAGATTTTATAAAATCACAGGCAATAAGTCTGTCCTCCAGCGTTGCAACTCTCCTCTTGATTCCATAATTTGTTGTATAAACACCTCTGTGCGTTTCAACATACAGTTCACCATTAACTACAGGAGCTTTAGGGGATTTCTCTTTCACATCAATCAGGAACTCCTCCTGCCTGAATTCAGGCTTGGCATTTCCTGCAACCTCGGGCAGGAAATTCAGGAGTTCCGTCATTTCTGCATTCGGTCCACCTCCACCATCTCCATACCCGAACTGGTACACATATGGATCATCAACATTATTCACGTTGCTCAGGACCCTGTTAATTTCATCTAGCTGCATATTCCCATTATAAGTTGAATTTACGAGAATTGTTGGTATGGATGTGTCATCGATTCCTTTCCAGTTAAAGAATGTATATGGGAAAACATTTGTGTCGTTCCATCTCAGTTTGTGTGTTATAAAAGTTTCAATTCCAGATTGTTTCATGATCTGTGGTAACTGACCACTGAACCCGAATGTGTCTGGAAGCCATCCTATTTTAGCTTCAATGTCAAAATTCTCCTTAAAATACCTCTGCCCTGATAGAAACTGCCTTGCCAGGGACTCTCCAGTCAGAAGATTTGTATCTGATTCAACCCACATACCTCCAACAAGCATCCATTTTCCTTCCTTGACAAGTTCATTTATCCTATTGAAAAGATCAGAATTTTTTTCCTTAGCCCATCTATAGAAAAGTGCCGAACTCTGCGCAAAGACGAATTTATACTTTTCATCATATAATCTGGTAACATTCAAGAAAGATCGTTCCACTTTCTTTCTTGTCTCGCTGTATGGCCAGAGCCAGGCAGCATCAATGTGGCAGTGCCCCATTGGATATATATTGTGGTTTATCTCGATGCCACTGTTATGAAGTATTTCTTCCAGAGGTTGAGTGCTGAAATCTCCGTAAGGAAGATCATCTAATTTTCCATCATTCACAGGGACAGAATAAAAGTCAACAAGTTCCTCGTAACTTCCCTCATTTCTATGATCGATTATATGCGAAATAGATAGCTGCATAATATTTGGGGTGGCTTTTACCTTATACAGAGAATCTAGAAAACCTAATGTGAGTGATTCATCATCTCTTGCCAGGGCCCTTTTAACTATGGACTCAACCTTTAAAGCATCAGAAAACTTCTTCCAATTAACTTTGGCAAGAATTATCTTGTTGATCGTAAAATTCCACATGTTGCTACCGAATAGGGAAGTTGAACCGGTTCGAATTTCTAACTCTTTGAATGTCTTATCCAGTAAAACATATCTGTGACCTGGATCAATCGATTGAATGTTCATACCATCAGCATATGCAATTCCTATCCCAGTCATGTCTAATGCTATGATAAACTTCTGATCTTGAATTAAAGGTGGAAACTTAAACTTAAACTTTATATCTATTTCGTCTCCAGGATCTGTCTTCATTGAATATGGAATTTGCTCGTTTGTCTCATTGATATTGACAGTTTTAATTATTTCAACTTGTTGAAAACTCATGGCGATGATATCATTGGTCTTTCTCAAAATTTTTCTCTTTAGATCCTGATTCATAATTCAAAAATTCTGCATTCTATATAGACTTTGTAAGGAATAAAACGTGTTTAAATCATCTAATTTCCGTTCCGATCAGAAACAGTGAAAAATATTTTCTCTGATCAATCCATATTTTCTCAACTTCCAGGTGATTCTTTTTTGCAAGATTGTTAAATTCATTCACATCATATTTGTATGAGTTTTCAGTATGAATAAGTTCTCCCTCCCTGAAATAAATATTATTACCATCGAGATTTATATTCATATCTCTTCTTACTTCAATGTGCATCTCAATCCTTCCATTTTCCTCATTGTAAAAGGCTATATGCTTGAAATCAGATTTATTTAGATTCAATTCAAATTCTCTATTTATTCGGTCAATTAGATTTAAGTTGAATTCTGCAGTTATCCCTTCACTGTCATTATATGCTCTCTCCAGAACCGTTTTATCCTTCTTAAGATCAACACCTATTAGTATTCGATCTTCAGGTCCCAGCATTTCAGTACAAGTCCTTAGGAATCTTGAAGTGGTTTTAGGTTCAAAATTCCCTATGCTTGAGCCAAGAAAAATTGCAATAATATTTCCCTCAAGATCGAGAAAAGGAATTTCGAAGGGTCTTGTGTAATCCACACATATGGGTAATACATTCAGGGATGGATATAATGCTGCAACGTGTTGTGATGAGTATTGGAGGGCCGAAATGGAAATATCCATTGGAACATATGCCTTTATCTGCTTGCAGTGATCCAATATAATCTGTGTCTTCTTCGATCCTCCACTTCCGTACTCAAAGAGTGCGCTTCCATCTTTAAAGTATGTGCATATCTCTTCTATATTATTCTCAAGGATTTCTCTCTCTGTTCTTGTTGGATAATATTCTTCGGTCTCTGTTATTCGTTCAAAAAGCATTGAACCCTTTTCATCATAAAAGAATTTGGGGTTTATTTCCTTTGGAGTCTTTTTCAGGCCACTTATTATCTCTTTTTTAAATTCTCCTGTTTCTGGTTTCATGTCAATAATTTTTATTTCACTCATTTCACATCGCCTGCCAGCCTTAGTCCACTGAACATCCATCTTCTATCTGGAGCAAAGAAATTCCTGTATGTGTGCCTTATGTGATCTCTCGGGGTCACGCATGAACCACCTCTCAGAACCATCTGACCGGACATAAATTTATGATTGTATTCTCCAACGGAGCCTTCAAGTGGTTTACTTCTGGGATAAGGTAAATAAGCACTTCTTGTCCATTCCCACAGGTCTCCCATTGCCTGCGTTGCTGTTCCGGAAGAAGGTGGAAGTGGTCTAAAGAAATCGTTGTCCATGAAATTCTCCCTTTCTGTTATTGGCTCATTCTTGAAAGCAACTTCCCACTCCTCCTCCGTGGGTAATCTTCTGCCAGCCCATGTGGCATATGCGTCCGCCTCGTAATAACTCAAATGTGATACAGGCTCTTCCGGATCCAGTGCATAGGTACCATTAAGGTTGAACTGGTTATATGAATCACCATCTCTTATCCAGTAAAGTGGCGACCTTATGTTTTCTTTATGGATCCACGACCATCCTTCTGATAACCATAATTTTGGATTTTCATATCCCCCATCATTAATAAATTCCAGGTATTCTCCGTTTGTTACAGGACGATCTCCTATCTCAAAATTTTCTAAATATATTCTGTGCTCTGGATATTCATTATCGAACTTAAATTCATTTCCTGAATTTCCAATTTCGTATTCTCCACCCTTTATACTCTTAAATTTCATGGGCCTTGAATGGTATTTCGGAAATTCCCTTATTTCTTTATACGCTGGTAAAATGGGATTATTGAAAAAGTTAAACTTTATATCCATCAACATAAGTTCCTGGTGCTGCTGTTCATGGTTAATCCCCAGTTCCATTAATGAATATACATCAGGATTTTCAATTATAGATTCATTCCGGACTATGTTCTCATTAACATATTTCCTGTATCTTAGTATCTCATCAACGCCTGGTCTTGACAGGGTACCTCTCAAATTTTTAGGGAAAAATGAACCTACCGTTTCGTAGTATGAGTTGAAAAGATAATCATATTTTTCATTAAATTTTTTATAATTATTGTCAAACGATGCCAGTATAAATTTTTCAAAAAACCATGTGGTGTGGGCCAGATGCCATCTTACGGGACTAACATCATT
>JAKAYJ010000001.1:9926-40247 GCA_021816385.1 Thermoplasmata archaeon | reverse complement strand
GTAAATAATCCTCATCTGGATGAGATTGACGGAAATTATGGCCTTTATTCAATGAATCTTGAAGACCAAACTCTTCTTGGATGGAGGGAAAAATTGAACACAATACCGGTAATCAGGTTCAGGCAGTTCGTTAGGATTCAAAACAATGAACTTCATATACTTACACTTCTCCCATATTCTCAAATAGATCTTGCATACAGGGCCTTTTTTGAAGAGATAGGTGAAATTAACAGGCATGATGCAACCCTGGATTTTGCATCAAAATATGATAGGAATATAATACTGGATTTCTGAAATTCTTCATATAGCTTAAAATCCTTTTGATAAAGGTCCCCTTTTTTAAACAGATTTAAAATATTCCCTACTCATTCATTATCTGGTTGGAATGAATGTTGATGAAGCTATAGATAAATTATTTCCAAAGATAATTGATCTGTCTAAAAAAATTTACGGTTATGCGGAACTTGGAAGCGATGAAATAAAATCTTCAGGTGTACTGGCAGGTTACCTGGAAGAAAATGGGTTCAGGGTTGAGAGAAATTACAGGGAGATGAAGACAGCCTTCAGGGCAGATAATGGCCATAAGGGATTGAGGGTTGGACTTCTAGCGGAATATGATGCACTTCCTAACGGACATTCATGCGGGCACAACCTCATTTCACCATGGGCTGCTGGAACTGCCGCTACGCTAAATCTCCTGGGAGAGAATTTCAATGTAAAGGTTTATGGAACACCTTCAGAGGAGGGCATTGGTCCCTATGCAGGAAGTAAATGCCTGCTTGCAGACATGGGGGCATTCAAAGATACGGATTTTGTCATAGGTGTACATCCTGATGATAGGTGGGCCGTGGGATCCAAAGCACTTGCTGACATGACACTTGAGCTGAGATTCCACGGAAGGTCTGCCCACGGGGCCGATTCTCCTGAAAAGGGCATAAATGCACTGGATGCTGCTGTTGCAACATACAGTGTAATAAATAGCCTGAGAGGGTGGGCAAAGCTGGATAAGCATCTTGTGGTTGGAATGATTTTCACGGAGGCTGGAAGGGCAACAAATGTGATCCCTGAAAGGGCGACACTGCAGGTAGAGATGAGATCAACATCCACAGAATTCCTGGGTAAATTTGAGAATAAGGTGAGAGATGCTGCCATGGGAGTTGCATCAGCATATGGCGCAGATTTAACAATAGAACAGGTAACGCCCCTCTACAAGACATACATAAACAACAGAACAATTAATTCATTATTGAAGGAAAATCTTGCAAAAATGAAGATTGATGCAGGTGATGCTGGTTCAGAAGCAGGTTTTCCTTCTGGAAGCACGGACGAGGCAAATGTAAGCTGGGTTGTACCAACAGGACATCTGGATTTTCCAATAGGTTATGCAGGAATTCCGGGACATTCAGATGAGTTCAGGGATGCAGCTAACCCTGATAAGGCTGGAAATAACCTGAAGAAGGCCATAAAGGCTACAGTTCTCACAATCCTGCAGATTGTTGACGAAAATAAGATAAAACAGATAAGGGACGATTTTCAGAATGGTGACAGCAATGAACAGTGAATTCAATGAGGTAAAGGAGATAATTGCCCCGCCGCACCTGTCTCCGGGAGATGATATAAGGGTGATTGCACCGGCCAGTGCACCCGACATGAAGAATCTGTCCAAGACCATTGCAAGGCTGTCAAAGCTTGGATACAGGGTATCACTTGGAAGAAACATAAGGAGGCTTGTGCAGAGAAATTCCCTTGCAGCCCCCATGCAGGACAGGGCCCAGGAGATCATGGAAGCGTTCCAGGATGATTCTGTAAAGGCAATTGTCTGTGCAAGAGGTGGTTACGGTTCAATACACGTATTGCCTTTTCTGGATTATGACGTTATCAGGAGTCATCCAAAAATCTTCATGGGATACAGTGATATAACAGCGCTCCACATGGCATTCAACAAGCTTTCCGGACTTATCACCTTTCACGGACCCATGGCTGCATCCGATCCTGATGAATTCCATAAGTCTTCGTTCAAGCTGCTAGTTGAAATACTTGGTGGACAATCCAGTGATATTTCTGGCTTCGTTGAGAATGTTGTTAAATATATTCACAAGGGAAAAGTTGTTGGAAGGTCCCTTGGCACTAACATATCTGTTGCCATTTCCCTCATAGGGACACCATATATGCCCTCAACAGAAGGAAGGATACTCTTTGCAGAGGATACTGCCATTACTTCTGGTGATCTTGACAGGTATTTTTCTGTGCTCAATTTGACAGGATATCTTCAGGCTTTTGCAGGTTTTGCATTTGGTGAGTTTAAGCAGATCAACAGCAATGAAGAACCCATGCCCTATATTGAGGATATTATCCAGCAATACATGGATCAGATGAAGAAGCCTTCCATTTATGGGCTTCCCTTCGGCCATGGAGAGGATCAGATGCTGATTCCACTCAATGCAAGAATGTCCATATCTTCAGAAAGACCTTATGTGGAACTGGAACAGAGCATAGTGAATTAGAGAACGAAAGAAGAAAGAAATCGTTCCCTAAAAATTCAGTATTCCTATAGATTGTGTTCGAATCTAGATTTGTGGGGTCTGGAATACAGGTTATAATTTCAGTCCCTGTAATCCTCGACCTCTTCAAGCGATCTGTTCACAAGATCAACCAGTGAGGTTGAATCCTGCATGTCATGGAACCTCTGGGCATGTGCCCTTGCATGCTCCTCTACCTCTTTCCTTGTCTTTGCCGTGACCTCATAATCGCATTCCTTTCCTGTTGTCCTGCACCTGAATCTGAACTTTGACACAATGGACTGTAAACAGAACCATGTTAAAAATTTTGTTATTCAATCTTTATTCAATACTGGAAAATGAAAATTTCCCGCGAATCAATATCTTAAATCCCTGAATCACTTCATAAGTGTTAAATTCGTTGAAATCAATTACATCCATGGAAGATGGAGTTGTTGAGATCGACGGGTTCACCCTCAATGCTGAGAAATATCAGGATATTGTTCTGAATAAAAGGAGGGTTGGAATTTCAAAGGACACAATAAGAAATATACAGAAATCAAGAGAATCTCTGGTTAAGCTTATAGCATCTGGAAAAAACATTTACGGAGTTAATACAGGATTTGGCAGCCTGCTGAACAGGAAGATCAAGCCTGAGGAGGAGAAACAGCTGCAGGTTAACCTTATACGGAGTCATTCAGCAGGATTTGGAAAACCGCTCAGCGAAGAGAAGGTTAGGGGCATTATGCTGGTAAGGGCAAACAGCCTCTGCAGGGGTCAATCTGGATGTACTGTTGACCTTGTTCAGGGAATCATGGATTTCCTTAACATGGAAATTTATCCCTATGTACCAGAATTCGGATCTGTGGGTTCCAGCGGAGACCTTGCACCTCTTTCCCATATCCTGCTTGCCATGATGGGAGAAGGTGAGATCATTGTGAATGGCGAAAGGAAAGATGCAAAAACTGTGCTGGAAGAGAAGAATATTGTTCCCTATGAACTGAAGGAAAAGGAAGCACTGGCTTTCAACAACGGAACTGCGGCCATAACCGGGATTGGAATGCTTGAGCTCATAAGGGCAAAGGAGAATGTGGCCCTTGCAACCGGATCTGCAATTCTTTCAATGGAGGCCATGGGGGCAACAAGGAAGGCGTTCACCCCCTGGGTACTTAAGGCCAGGGACCAGCCTGGACAGGCAAAGGTTGGAAATGTGCTATACACCAGGCTTGATGGGAGCGCGAGCATTGAAGAAGGTGACAGAAAAAAGATTCAGGACGCATATACAATAAGGTGCACACCACAGGTTTTTGGCGCCGTCGTTGATACGATCAATTATGTTGAATCAGTGCTTGTTAGGGAAATGAACTCCACGACAGACAATCCACTGGTGAATGACGAGGAATATATCTCGGCAGGCAATTTTCATGGTGAACCTGTAGCCCTTGTCTGCGACTTCCTTGCAATTGCACTTACTGATCTTGGCAACATGGTTGAGAGGAGGATTGCGAGGATCACAGATGAGAATCTAAGTGGCCTGGATGCTTTTCTTGTAAAGAATAACGGCCTTAATTCAGGTTTCATGATAGCCCAGTACACTGCAGCTGCACTGTGCAACAGGAATAAGATCCTGGTTTATCCTGGATCTGCGGATTCCATACCCACATGCGCAAACCAGGAGGATCATGTCAGCATGGGCGCAAATTCAGCAAACAAGCTCACTGAAATCAATGACAACCTGAACAGGATCATATCCACAGAATATGTACTTGCAGTGCAGGGAATGGACCTCAGGAACAGTTCATATTCAAAATACTCTGAGATGATCAGGAAAGAAGTGAGAAAACATATATCCTTCCTGGAACAGGACAGGCCGATCTACAGGGATATGGACAGAATGCAGGAGATCATGAAAGGACTTGGAAAAGATATACACAGTGATATATTCTACTAAATTAAGAATTGGTTATCCCATCAACGCACCGCAAGAAGGACAGAATTTTGCATCTTCATCAACAAGAGCCTGGCACTGCCTGCACCTTACCTTTATGACCTCCTTTCTGTTTTCAGTGTTTTCGTTAGCTGGCTGCTGGCCCGGTGTTATGTTCTGTACTACGATTCCTGGCTGGGATTGGGTCCCACCCTGATTGTAGGTAAGATTCCCCGATTTTGCAGATGCAATCTGGTTGATCCATAACTGTGGCTCCTTGACCTTGAATGTGTAATGGCTTCCGTCTGCATTGATCCTGAACTCGTGACCCTTGAAGATTATATCCTTCTTCTTATCTGCTACAAGGACTGAGCTGAGAGGTATATTCAGAAGAACTACATCGTGTTTATCCTTCACAAAAACCATTCTCCTGCTTTCCTTTGTAGTTTCAAGTACAATCCTCTTGTTTGTAAGGATCAGGTTCCCCCTTTCCTTTCCATCTCCTGTTTCGACCCCATGTTCTGTAAGCAGAACAGCCTCTCCGGCATCAAATAACATTTATATCATAATGATAACTTGTCAAGATATTTAAGGATTAGATAAGAGGCACACTTAACTCCATATCAGGATTCTATTTCCTGGAATACATTGAATGGTTCAATCCACTCCTGAATGGACTGGACCCTCCTGATCACAGGGTTCAGGCCCATTTCCATCAATCCTGTTTCCCCAAGAATCTCCAGTAGTTCAGATGTAAATATTGATGGATGGATTATGTAATACCTCATTATCCCATTATTTAGGGAATGCATTTTCAGCATCACAGGTATTCGCTTTTTCCTGAGGTTATTGCTTATATCGGTGAATAGAGGATTATGAACACTTGCCTCGTAGAGTCTTCCCCTCACTATTTCTTTCATATTCCTTCCAGGGATTTGTCCTTCCCTTACTATATAAACAGCTGAAACGGTTCTTGACTCATAGGGTGATTTTATAATCCTGAACCAGCTGTTTCCGAGGGAATCTATCTGTACCGGGAATTTAATTGGGTCTATGGTGAAATCATATTCCAGCACTGAAACGCTGGACCTCATTCCAATTTCTTCCAGTGTATTTTTTATACCACCGCTCGGTCCGAGATATTCTATTCTCACTTCAGGTATTCTGTCAAGTTTTTTCAGTAGTATTGATGAAATACTATCAACCTTCACCCTGGAAAAAATTAGCTCAACTCTGTAAACACCATTTTCCAGCCATGCTGAAGACAGTACGGTTGAGGGTGTTCCCACAAGCTCGATCATAAGTTCCCTGAAGTCGGTTGAAACATCCATTTTTCTTGATATCCTCCATATGTTATTCTTCTTCACTGCATCCATGCTGTTAAGGAAGATAAATAATTCACGATTCATTTTTGGATCGTCTGGAAAGAATATGCTGATCTCTGTTTCCTCCCCATCGACATAAATGCCCATTTCCGAGGTTATCCTGTATTTTCTTGAACCGTTGGACAACTCTGTGTCCGGGGAAAATGAAAGCCTGAGTTTCCAGTCAAGAGCAACACTGTCCTTCAATATAATCAGGTCTAGATTTATCCAATACTTAAATTTAGTTATAATGCACTTTCTCTGCCTGGTCGTTTCATAAATCTAAAACGAAATGCAGTTTCAACATTTTCTCTGAACTGATAAAATATCTTAAATATTATTCTCCTTCTAGCCACTCCCTGAGAGTTTCAATTCGTTCCAGATCAATCTTCCATCCGGTGAATTGTTGTGTTATAGAAGATAATAGCCTTATCAGTTCATCGGTGAAAATAGATGGTGCAACTATATATGCCTTCAAGTCCGGATTTTCAAAGACCTGTACCCTGCTCAGTGTTACGATGTTCCTTCTTATTATTTCCATGTTTATTGCATTCACCACTTCATTTTTGGTCTTCCCATAATAAACGCCGTCAGTTATCTTTCTTATTTTTTTATTATGCAGTTCAGGATCATCCGTGAGATATACAGCGTCTATGGACTGTGTTTCAAGAGGCATCTTCAGTATCCTCAACCAGCTTTCATCTACCAGGTTGTCTCCTACCTGTTTTTCATCGGATTTTGCCCTAAGTGACATCTGAATTACACTCAACGGGTTTCTTCCATCAACAATTTTCAAAATCCGCTCATAACCCTCGCTCGGCCCAAGATAATCTACATTGAATTTCCACTGATCACCCCTGAATCTGAGAATAGCTTCAGAAACGGAATTTATCTCGGTATATGAGAACAGGAATTCTGTAAAATACCTGCCCTTATCGAGCCAAACAGAGGAAAGGACGCACGAGGGTACATCCAGTAATTCCCTTACTGTGTCTATATATTCCCTTGATTTCGTTACCTTCCTGTGAATTCTCCAGATACCATTTTCAAGTACACCTCCTGATTTGGAAATAAATATGGAAAGGTCTCTCTCTATATCTGGGCCATCCGGAAAATAAAGGTTGATCTCAGCTTCCTTTCCCTCCAGATGAAAACCTATTTCTGATTTTATTCCGAATTTCCGGGATGCCATGGAAACTTCAGTTCCTGGTTCTATGGAAGCAATCAACTTCCAGTTCAACCTGTCCATTTTCTTCAGTATTCCATGCCCGTAACCCAATTCGATCATTTAATTTCTCCAGATTAATAAATAAATTTGTTTAAATTCTATTGAACAAATGACGTCTATTTATAAAAAACATTTGGTACAAATTGTTGCTAAAATAGCGTTACTTTCATATGTTTTAATGCCACTTCAGAGATATCATGGGAGAATTTTTTCTTTGTAGATCCATTCTCCGATATTCTGTACCCTGAATATCTTTGGCTTCCACTGATCGAACGATGATGCAACCTGCCTGACAATATTTATATATTCTCCAGAAAAAATGTCAGGAACCGCTATCAATGTATAAAATTTCCTTCCTTTCAGAATGTTTATCTTCGATATACATGGAATCCTGCTTTCACCCATCATCCTGTCCATCTCCCTTATGAATTCATTCTTTGTAGCCGCAAAGTAAATCTTTCCCGGGACTATCTCCGTAACATCTTTCCGTGATGGCTTCTCTGTGGTGAAATAAATACCATTTATGTCCCCCTTGCCAAGTGGTGTTTTTTCTATTCTCACCCATTCATTTCCCATGGGATTCCGCTCCAGCTTAAGTTCCTCATCCGGTGGATCGGTCTCGATGCCTATAAGTGTTAATGTTGTCCTTTCCGTGATCCTTTTGATAGAATTCCTGAATCCACCGCTAGGTCCAATATATTCAACCCTGACGTCAGATTTTTCAGCTAGTTCCTGCAGGATCACCCTTGATACATCTTCTATTTCTGAATCGTGGAACAGGAATTCTATTCTGTATTCTCCTTTGGATATGCTGAAGGATGAAAGTACAACTGAGGATATGCCAAGTAACTTTCTTGCTATATCCGTCAGCTTGAAATTCTTTCTGGCAATGCTTCTTACCCTGTATATATTGTTCATTTCCATAGCCTTGGACTGATTGAGAAATATTACCATCTCCCTCTGCATTTCCTCGGTTTTCTTCACGAAGAGATTCATCTCTGTTATCTCCTCCTCGAAGATGAACCCCAGCTCTGACTCTATGCCAAATTTCTCAGTCTTTTCTGCGGTACCACCCTTTGGTCTTGATGAAAGGCAGACCTTCCAGTTCAAAGCATCCAGTTGTTCCACATTATTCAACTCCCTTTTTCAGCTATACGCAATTTACTGAATCGAATCAATTTTGACAGTATATATGCTGTTACACTCATAAACTGTCAACATATATAACATATTGTCCTTATAATAAGGTTGACCGGCCCTTCTATCAGATAAACTTTCTCCATCCGGAGAGCCAGTTCTTAAATTACCTGTGAAGCTCACTGCCATTATTCCCATCAATCATGTATGGTCATTGAGTCTTCAAGAATGTTTATATATAGATATTGGAATTCCTTACGCATGCATTTCACAAAAAAAGAAATATATGCTATTATTTCCGTTGTGGTGGTCATTATTGTGGTGGCATCAGGTATTGCAATTTATTCCAACATATCAAAGAACAGTGCTCCTGTCCCACTTTCAAAATATGTGAAGATTTCAAACAATGATCTTCTGAGTGGAGGACAGGATCATATCTATTTCATATCATGGTATGGATGTCCCATAGGTGCAGACAATTCATGGGTCCTCTACAGCTTCCTAAACTCCACTAGAGATGTTGCTCCAGACGTTGATCTTCACCAGTCCATAGCAGGAACACCTGGACTGTTATTCCTTAATGGTACAAGCAAGCAAGGTGAAAACATAAGCTTCAACTATGCAGGTGTTCCATTCACATTCACTTCACTATACCTGTATAATGAAACACTAACTGGTGGTGTCTACAACAACCCAATATCAGACAGTTCAAGGGTTAGCTATGCGCTTAGCGTAATCAGGGGAAATCTGCCATCCAGTGTTTATCAAGTTGCAGATAAGTACGAGACACAGATGAATATTCAGAACCAGACAGGCTCATGGTCGGCTGAAACGGGCCATCTGGTTACAATGCTGATTGTCACCGGTCCAGACGGCACATTCGTTCACTTCTGGTTCATGTATCCATCATTTTCCAACAGTGTATCTCCACAAACTGTGTTCAGGAATCTTTCCACATATACACAGATCAGTAATGCTGAAAGTGAGTTCCTGAATGCACTTGGTGGATCAAACGTTGCATGCGCATGAACATGCAAACTAATTCATTGAAAAGAGATTTAGATCAAATTTTATTATATCCTGCTGAAATAATTATTTGAGTTACAAAAAAATGAAAATAAGCGAATCAGGTAACAATCTTCTTTTCCTTAACGCGGGCATTATCAGATATTTCTATGGTCTTTGCCTCAACATAATCGATAACGCATCCTGCCCCTATGAATATCTCATCCCCCTTTACATACCTGGATTTTGTAGATTCAAGAGATGCCCTACTGCATAATATTTCGTCGATGTTCGCCCCTCCTGAAAAGAATTTCCTCTTCTGCAGGGTTACTTCAACTATTTTGGCTTCAAGCCGTTCAATCTGGGTATCCATTTCATATATCTTCAACTGGAATCTTGTTGCGTTCACTGATTTTGCCCTGACTCTTCCTGAAAAATACAGCTCTTCACCCTTTAAAGTCTCAACTTCCACTGTTCCTGAGGATTTTAATGTTATACAGTCAATGCTTTCTGCAGTTGTCTTTCCGGATGTGTCAATGTTCCTTGCGCTAATGGCATGTGCTATATTTGCTGATCCTGAACTCTTAAATTCTTCACATTTAACAGATTCAGCCACTATTGATCCCGATGAATCCATTTCAACGACTTCCATGGCCCCCTGCACTCTCAGTGAGCCTGATGAATCAATCCTGTTTGCCTTCACGTTTCCTCCTATTCTCATAGATCCTGAAGAATCTACTGTATCAGAGGAAATAACATCCTTTTCCACCCTGCAGCTTCCTGAGATATCCATGCAGTTTGAATCCATGGTACCCTCGACTGTTATGGAACCAGATACGGAAAGTTCCTCTGCATAAACTGAAGATATCCTGCTTGACCCTGACAGTTTGATCTTTTTTGACCTTTCCTGTCTGGGGTCTTCCTTCGTTTCCTCATCCTTCCTCTCTTCCCCTTCAAATTTTAGACTCCCTAATTTTATATTCATATTATCGGCTGCCTCCTCCTTCTTTTCTTCCCCGCTGGAATCAACTTCCCCCCACCTCTTCATGATCTCATTATAGAGGGTCTCACTCATCTTCCCACTTGCCAACATTTCCTCCAGTTTTTTCTTCCTGTCTACGTCCATCTGCTATCAAACTCTAATAATTGAGAAATATATTAATATATTTAGAACTTAAAATTTAAATGAATAAATTCTAAACTTGGTTAGTTCAACTTTTTAATTTATTTTTGCAACCTAAAAGTTTATGACACCTTAGAGCATGATATCACATGATTTCAGAGATTAACATTCTCACCTCATCTTCCAGGGTTTCCATTGTTGAATTGCTCAGGACACCAAAGACTCCAGATGATCTCGCGGATGCACTGAAGATAACAAGACAGGGTGTTGACAAGCAGTTGAAGGAATTAATGAAATACGGGATTGTTCAGAGGAGGTGGTTCATTGGATATAACAGGCCTAAAATAGAGTATTTCCTGACAGAACTCGGTTCAGAATTCTATGCTGACCTTGAGAATTTTGGCAAAAAATTCAGGGAATCTGGAAAATTGATGCTAATTGAAAGACTGAAGGGCATGGACATTGACCTTGCAGATGGAAGGATGTTGGTTGAGAAATATGAGGAGGAAAAGGTTCTACTGGAAGAATCCATGGAGTGGTTTTCCAGGATGAATTGATGATTTTGCTTTCCCGAAATAATTGGGAACACATGCCTTATCCCATGTTCAAAGTTGATCATAACGGAAACATTCAACCAGATGGTCATTTATCAAACCTGCGGCCTGCATAAATGCGTAGCATATTGTTGAACCAACAAATTTGAACCCTCTTTTTCTCAGGTCCTTACTCATGCTGTCAGACTGCCTGCTTGTTGAGGGTATCTCGTAATCATGTTTCCAGCTGTTCCTCACTGTCTTTCCATTTACAAATGACCAGATATATGAATCAAAGGAGCCGAATTCCTCCTTGACTTTAAGAAACAAAGTTGCATTGGTCACAGCTGCTGTAATTTTCAGCCGATTCCTGATAATGCCACTGTTAATCATCAGATCTTCAATCTTCACCTGATCATAAACTGCAATTTTTTCCGCACAAAAATTATCAAATGCTTTCCTGTAGTTTTCCCTTTTCTTCAGGACCGTGATCCAGCTGAGACCTGCCTGGAATCCATCAAGGATCAGTGCCTCAAACAGCTTTCTGTCATCATGAATTGGAACGCCCCATTCCATGTCGTGATAATCCAGATATATGGGATCACTGATCCCCTTCCACTGGCATCTTTTCAATTCACCCATACCTGTACGATCCTTTTCCTGATATTTATTCTATCACCAGACTGCAGTAGTTTTAAAAACCTGTCATGCATAGAACTACTTCAGCCTGTCCAGGACCTTTTGAACATTCATATCGAAGGCTTTTCCCTTCTCTGCAAGATTCCCCATGTTATGCATCTTCAGGATTGCCTCCAGCTTCCTGTAAAGAACATGTGTTCCATCCTTCTCATAAACAAGTATTTTAGCAGGTAGATCAATGGCAATCTCCGGGTTTTCCTGGATCAGTCCAGTCCCGCCCTTCGGATTTCCGAAGATGATCACCATGGCAGGAAATAATTCAAGATCAACTTCTTTAGCTGCCCCACTGTGATCTATCATACTGAATATCTTAAGACCGGAATCCTCCAGTCCATGCCTTATGAGTTCAACCGTTTCCCTGAATTTCAATCCTGGTATAATTCTTGCAAATGCTTCTTCTGATTCCATGTTACAGAATCCATTGATGGTATATATTCACTCACGGGGTGATGGCAATTTATTTACACAATCACCATATTTAGTGAACATGAGAATTGAGCATTATGACATAGAACTGGATTATGATGAGAAAAAAAAGGAGTATAAAGGAAAGGAGAAGATCCTGCTCAGCGGGAATGAGAAGGATTTTGTTATAAACACAATAAATCATGAGATAACCGAAATAAAGCTCAATGGAATGAAGGTAGAACTGGAGAATGGAAAGAAGGATGAGGAAAAGATCATAAAGGGGGAACTGAGGAACAACAGTGAACTTTTCATTGGTTTCAGGGCTAAGGTTCCAGAAGCTCTTACGGGACTTTACCTTGCCAGGACTCCGGATGGCTCTGAAATGATATCAACCCAGTTTGAGGCCATAGGTGCAAGGAGAGCCTTCCCATGCTTTGATGAGCCACTTTTGAAGGCGACGTTCACTATGAGGCTTATCATCGCTCATGATCTCGAGGCAATCAGTAATATGCCTGTTGAAAGAACAACCGTTAAAGATGGAAGGAAAACAGTTGAGTTCCAGATTACACCAAGAATGCCTACCTATCTGTTATACATAGGAATCGGAGTGTTCAAGACAATGCACAGGAAGCATGGAAATGTTGATCTCTATCTTACTGGATTGAAGGGGCACATGGAAACTACCAAGTTCCCACTTGATGTTGCAGAAAAATGTATTGATTTCTTCAACGAATATACCGGTATACCATACATGCTGCCGAAAATGCACCTCATATCTGTACCGGAATTTGCTGCAGGTGCAATGGAAAACTGGGGTGCAATAACATTCAGGGAATCTGCACTGCTGTATAATGAGAGCTCAGGCAATGCATCAAGAAAGAGGATAGCATCAGTCATAGCCCATGAAATTGCACATCAGTGGTTCGGTGACCTTGTAACAATGAAATACTGGAACGATCTGTGGCTTAACGAAAGTTTTGCAACATTCATGGCAAACAAGGCGATTGAATCCATATACCCGGAATGGAACATAACAGGTGACATGCTTGTTTCAGATGGAAGAGGCGCATTCCTGGTTGATTCACTGGAAAGCAGCAATCCTGTCTCCCCCAAGGAGAGGGACATGGACAAGATGGGAGAAAGATCCACTGAGATAACATACGGGAAGGGTGGAATGATCCTGAGGATGATTGAACGTTATGTGGGTGATGATGCATTCAGGAGGGGGCTGCATGCATACCTGGTGAGATATTCGTATTCAAATGCAGAGGCAGCAGATCTCTGGAAGAGCATCTCGGAGAATTCAGAGAGGGACGTAAGCAATATCATGGATGCATGGATAACGAGGGATGGCTATCCACTCATAAGCGTGAATGATGATTCTACAAGAAGAATTTCACAGGAGAGATTCCTTCTTAATGGAAAAACAGATGACAGGATATGGCCTGTGCCACTGACCGTTAAGAGGAAGGGTGGTACTGAGAGCGTCCTGTTTGATACGAAGGAAGGAGATGTGAATGGAGATGGATTCATAAAGCTGAATGCAGATGAATCTGGATTCTACAGGGTAAGATACACAGATGAATTCTACAAAAAATTTGATCCTTCATCAAAAGATTTCACTGAGTTCGACCTTATCGGGATTGTAAGTGATCTTTATGCGCTTGTTGTCTCCGGGAGAATGGAACTGAAGCATTATACGGATATGGTTGGAAAATTCAATGAAAACAACAGGTATAACCTTTCAATCCAGATATCAAATGAGCTTGCAGAACTCCATCATGTGCTATACAGGAATGAAGATGTGAAGAATGCATTCAGGAATTTCCATGAGTCACAGAGAAAGATGCTGGAACATGACAGGAATGATGACATAAACAGGTCAATACTTCACGGTCTTGTACTCAGGAGACTGGCAGAAGTTGATGATCATACATGCAGCGAGCTTGCAGGAAAGTTCCATCATATTGAGAAGGAAGATCCGGACATGAGGAATGCCATTGCATTTGCATTTGTAAGGAAGAACAATGATCCTGATGCAACCATAGGGAAGTATGAATCATTGAAGAATGACAATGACCGTGTTGCCATACTGGGTGCCATGGGAAACCTCATAGGAAAAGAGGCTATGGAAGAAATATTCTCGCTTGCGAAGGACGGAAAGATCAAGAAGCAGGATGAATCGAGATATTATACATCCCTTGGCCTGTCCCTGGAAAATAAGGATATTGCCTTTGAGAACGTTGAGAGGATTGTTACAAGACTGAATGAGATATCAACAGGAGGCAGAAATGTATCAAACCTCATGTCTGCAATATTACCCTTTGTGGGTGAAACCAGGATTGATGAGACACGGAATCTCATGGATAAAATCAGGAACGATAAGAACAGGCTTGGAATAAGCAAGGGCCTTGAAAAACTTGAAATCTTCGAGAAACTGAGGGAGAAATATAATAAATAGGATTGCCAGTCACCTCATGGCAGAAGATTTTACACATTTTTTTTAAATCAGGATCTAAACTGTTTGCCTTAATGAAGCATAAGAATTTATTGCAGTTATTAATCGTAGTTCAATGTCAGAAATGCAGTTTTCTGTTAGGAAAGGGGAGCAACTGGGAACACCTTTTGCCGGAAAGAGGGACATAATAGCAGTGAGGGTTGGAAATGAACTTCACGATTTGAGGGAAATTGCGGAAACTGACACAGATGTTTTACCAGTTACGATTGATGATGAATACGGACTCCACATCCTGAGGCATTCCGCTGCACATCTTCTTGCCCAGGCCATAATGGAAATGTATCCAGATGCAAAACTGAACGCCGGTCCTGTGGTTGAGAATGGCTTCTATTATGATATTAAAATGGAACCTCCAGATCAGGAGGCACTTGATAGCATAGAAAAGAAGATGAAGGAACTTGCTTCAAAAAAGATACCCATTGTTAGAGAGGTTCATAATAAGGAAGAATTGAAGAAGATGTTCCATGGTAACAGGTTCAAGCTTGACAAGATAAATGATTATGTTGGGAAGGAATCCACTGTTTACAGGCAGGGTGATTTTGTCGACTTCTGTACCGGCCCACATGTTCCAGATACGTCCTATATCAGGCATTTCAAGCTGCTCAATGTGGCTTCGTCAAATTATAAGGGAGATATAAAGGAGGAGAGGCTGACAAGGATATATGGAACGGCATTTCCTGATGAGAAGTCACTGAAACAGTACCTGAAGAACAGGGAGGAGGCAGCACAGAGGGATCACAGAAAGATAGGTTCTGAAATGGATCTTTTTGTATTCAATTCAGAAAGAGCCCCTGGACTGCCCATGTACACGGCAAAAGGCTCGGTCATCAGGAACGAACTGATAAATTTCATGAGGGAGCTTAACACAAGATTTGGATGGGATGAAGTGACAACACCCCATCTCTTCAAGGATAACATGTGGAAGACTTCCGGTCACTATTACAAGTACAAGGATGACATGTTCCTCTTCACACTGCCTGATGGAGATTCATATGCGCTTAAGCCCATGAACTGCCCCGGGCATATAACGATCTATGAGAACACGAACCACAGCTACAGGGATATGCCTGTTAAGTTCAGTGAATTTGGAACTGTGTACAGGTATGAGAAATCAGGGGAGGTTGGCGGATTAACGAGGCCGAGGACTTTCACAGTAGACGACGGCCATGAATTCATGAGGCCAGACCAGATTGAGGATGAGATAAAGAGTGTTCTTGACATGATGAAGATCACCTTCAATACTTTCTTCGATGAGATTGAGGTAAGGTATGATCTGTCAATTGCGGACAAGGAAAAACCTGAGAATTATCTCATCAACTATAAGTGCAGGAAGTGTGGATTCCTGAACGAACCGAAAAGAATGTCTGCAGAAACGAACGAGCAGAAATGTGAGCAATGTGGGTCCACAGAACTTGAACCAGATTTCTCCCTGTGGGATAACGCAACAGAGCAGTTGAGGAATGCACTCATATCATCAAAGCTGGAATTCAAGGAGTATCCAGGAGAGGCTGCATTCTACGGCCCGAAGATAGATGTACACATAAAGGACGCACTTGGAAGGTCATGGCAGCTGACAACGATCCAGATTGACTTCTTCATGCCCATTGCATTCGGCCTCTATTTCATGAACCAGGAGAGCAAGAAAGAGACACCAGTGATGCTTCACAGGGCCATTTATGGTTCAATCGAACGATTCCTTGTGATCCTCCTGGAAAACTCTTACGGGAAATTGCCCACATGGCTTTCCCCCATACAGTCATATATCATACCACTAACAGATCAGCAGAAGGAATACGCAGTTCAGATCAACCATAAACTGAAGGAAGCAGGAATAAGAACATATTTGGATGATTCTTCAGAAAGCGTCTCAAAGAAGATAAAGCTTGGAAGGAGATTCAGGCCCTCATATTTCATAATACTCGGTGAAAGAGAGAGGGAAAATAATGAGGTATCAGTGAGGAACAGGAAGGACAGGATCCAGAACCTGAAGGTCGATGAGTTCCTTGCAAAGATGCAGCAGGAGATCAGGGATAGATCTAAGGAACAGGCACTATAATTCAAATTACTTCTAACCCCAATAAGAATACCTTCTTAAGGCATTTTACAGGATCAAATACAGTTGACCTCTATCAATTTATTTCTTCTTGTTGCCCCCCTCAGCAGGCGGATGCAGTTTATTTCAACATGATAATAATCGGAAATCTGCCTCATTATGTCATAATTTGCCATGTTGTTTTTCATGGGTTTATCAGTAAATACATCCAGATTTTCCCCATTAACCTGAATTTTTCCGGAGCCGGGATGAACTTTGACCTTAAGGATCATGAGATAGTAATGAAATATGAGACTTAAATGTTGAAACAATGTCAGGTCTGGAATTCATTTCTTTTTTTTCCTGCTGAAAAAGAATAACAGAGAAACTGTTGCCACAACAATGATCATAGCGACGATAAATCCTGAAGACTCAAAGAAGCTCTCATATTTAGTATGTATTGACATATCCTTTCCCTTTACGATCACCGAACCGGAGGCTGGTACTGAAACATATCCTGAACGAGTTCCTATGGTGTATGCATATGAACCGTTGGATGCGATAAATAGAATGCTATTTTCTTCTGATGTTTGATTTTCTCCATTGAAGGTGACTGACCATGAATGGCCAGGAGCCAGATCAGAGATTGCGAAAGTGACTGTATAATACTTGCTCACCACTGCACCTGTGGAGATTATACTTACTGTACCTGATTTGCAATTGGTAACGTAAAGGTCACCATCTGATCTGGCGAATATTATCTGGGTGGGATCGTTACCTACCTTTATGTTGCCAATAACCTTTCCAGTTTCAGTATCTATTGCGGATATGCTGTTTGAACCGCTGTCGATCACGTATATGTATCCGTTCAGTGGATCATAAGCAGCTGCAGTTGGTCTGTCACCCGCGGTTATGTTTGAGATGACCCTGTAAGTGGTTCCATTGATTTCCACAACTTCGTTTAAACTCTCATTTGTTACATATATATTTCCATTATCTGGATCATAAACAGCATGTTCTGATGATACACCTGCATCAATGTTCTTTATAATCTTGCCTGTTTGTCCACTAATTACGAAGATTTCTCTGGAATAATCATTGCCCACATACATAGTCCCATTGGATGAGTCATATACAGCATAGCTAGGACAGAAAGGCAGGCATATGAAATTCACAACATTTCCTGATCTGGAATTCATTACCATGATATCTAGAGATTGGCGTATTCCATACATATTCCCGCTTACGGGATCAAAAACAGTCTTGACCGGAGAGAATATTGCTTTTACGTTTGGAGATGTACTCTCATCTAATTTATTAGATTTAACAATGTTGCATGCTCCATTTACCATAGTGATGTATTTATGAAAATTTCCGGTTATCCATATGTATCCATTGAGAGGATCGTAAGCTACCCCGCATGGAAATTTGTAAACGAAAATATTCTTTTCTATGCTGTTATCCAGTGTGTTTATTGCAGTGAGTGAATTTGTGAGATAATTCGACACATATATGTAACCATTTGAGGGATCGTATACCTCGCATAATGGTGATGAAGCCACCTGAATACTTCCAACCGTTCTGCAGTTTATTGTATTGAACACGGTAATATTACCTGAGAGCTGGTTTGAAATATACATGAAGCCGCTAGATGGATCAATGACCTCCCCGTAAGGTGCACATCCTGTGACGATAGATCCTGTAACCGTGTTTGTTGTGGAGTTTATAACTGAAACTGAGCTGGAACCGCAATCTGTAACATAAATGTTTTTGTTGAGTGGATCGAAGATTACTTCCCTGGGACGGGAATTTACGTGTATATAATTCAGAACGTTGCCTGATGTACCATTGATAAGAGTGACTGTTCCTGTGTGACTGTTTGCAACATATAGATCCCCATCTGAAGGATCAAGACCGATCCCCATTGAATCTACACACGTAACGATCTTACCCATATATTTGCCTGTTTTTCCATTGATTACAGCAACGTAATTGCTTCCATAGTTTGATACATAAACATAGCCATTCAGCGGATCGAATATTTCTGCTCGTGGGTCAGAACCGATATTTACAGTATTTACAACTTTATTTTCTGTTGCATTTATAATAAAGACACTGGGTGGTCCTGCAACAAAAATATTCCCATTTGATCTGTCGATAGTTATGGCACATGGTTGTTGATCCACAGTTATATTCCCTACAACACTGTCAGTTTTTCCATTGATTATTGAGATCAAACCGGAGTTTGAATCAAGTACATATATGTATCCATTCAACGGATCATAATCAATCCCTGTTGGGTTTTTGCCAACATCAATAACTCTTACAACTTTTTCTTCAGTAATATTGATCACTGAAACAGAATTTGAGAAGTGATCTGTTACGTAAATATATCCATTTGAGGAATCAAAGGTTTCACAGAAGGGATTCATGCCGTTGGTTGTACTGTTGAAATTTCCTTTTATTAATGAACTGTTTGATAAGACAATGGTATCCTTTACAAACCCCGGGCCATTATTACTGTTATAAGGATTTGCCTCTCCAGTAACAACTGATCCTGTTTTCACTGACTGAAGATCGCCGTTAATGTTAATGCTCCCTGTAATAACAGAGAAAGAGGTGAAAAGGAATAGGGAAACAACTAACAGGGATGTGAATTTGATAGAGACTTTCCAGTTTGATCTCCAATGTTTGTTCAATATGATTTGATATGAATATGTTATATAAATTTACTCTAAAATGTAATTGTGAATTTTAATATATAAATAAACGTATATGAATTCTTCAAAAGACTAAAGAAATACAATGTTTTGAGCATCCGGTTTGAATATAACTCCATGAGGTCAGAAAATTTTAACTCTTAGGGGTGCCTCCTGGTTTTTAATACATTTTGGATAGAACCTGGCATTATAGTGAAAATATAGCTTGTACCATAACATTTTGGACGAGGACATTGTTTATTGTTAATGAATTTTAAAATGGAAGTGGTGGTTATTTCCTTCTTCTGACAACTGCTACTGACGCTCCGATTACAATCAATGCAACAATGGCTCCTACTATGCCATAGACTTCCATACCCGTCAACCCTGTTGATGGTGTCCTGGCTGGGGTTGTGGTAGTGGAAGTATAGGTAATGCTCTGTGAGACATTAGCCCCATGTATATCCACTGTACCTGGTGCGGGTGTAGTCTTAAATCCAGTCACATTACCTGCACTGAATGAGTATGTTCCGTTTACAACTGTGAATGTTATTGTATCTGTTGTTGAAGATTGCATTGTTCCATTGAATGTTACAGACCATGATGTTCCTGATGGCAATCCTGTTTCACTGAATGTCACTGTGTATGTTACCCTGGAGAATGCAGCTTTTTCGGATAACGCGTCGCCATTAACCGTGAATGAGCCGCCTTCTGCATGATATATCTTGTCATTTGTTGCTATTGAATATATATATGAACTGTTGACTAACTGGAATGAATAGGATGATCCCGTCAATGGTCCAGATTTCATTCCACTGGACAGATTTACATACCATGTTGAACCTGATGGGAGACCGGTTTCTGTGAATGTGACTGTATATTTTGAAACTACCACTTCCTTAGCCTTGAATGCTACAGACTGACTGTAGTTCCCGTCATTGACCACTATATTACCGGATGATGGCGATACGCTGTATCCATTTACTGACGCTATACTATAAGGAAAGGAGAAACGTTCATAAAAAGAATGGAAAAGGTTATTCTCAAAACAAAGAAAATCATGGATTCCGGTGATTCTGATTCCATGGATAAGGCAGGAATATATTTGGAATCTGAGAACCTCAATGAAACCATAATTCTTCCGTCACTTGAAATAGATCAGAAGAGAATGGATGAACGTTTATCCATGATGGGAAAGAATGCCATATTCACAAACATCATGAATATGGATTCTGCTGAAATAATTGATCTCTGTAAAAAAAGAAACAGAGCGGAACACTGTTTCCGCACCATTAATACAATGGGTATTGCATTTCCGGTATACCACTGGACTCCACAGAAGATTAGGGTTCACATGTTTATGTCACTTCTATCATATCTTTTCCTTTCAACGATACATAATGAAATGCACAGGACAGAAAAGAGCGTTACTCTTCCTTCAACTATTGATATTATGAAAGATATAATGGTTGTATATGCAGCCAAAGGAAAAAAGGTGAACGAGAGTTTGGATTTCAAGTCAGAAACGGGAAGGAAAATGGGAATGATCATGAAACTCGAAGAGGTATTGAAATAATAGTGCACCCACAATGATGATTTAAAAAAACAGCCTGAAAATCATATTGGGAAATCTACAAAATTAAAATAGATGTAAAGTCACGAACGTATCATTTGCATTAGTTCAGGCCGATTTAGGTGAGCTATATCAAATCAGGATCTACTACCTTGTACTTCTTGATCTTCTCTGACTTATTATTAACATTTTGCAGGACGGAGGGATATAGATCTATAAATTTAGATAGATTTCTGCATCCAAAATTTTTTGGTGAGAAAGACGGATCAAGTTTCAATAGCATTGTACCAAGGGATGAACCAAGTACATTTCCATTCTCATCCGCCGTGTTCAAAACTGCTTTACGTAAGAGCGCTTGACCTTCTGTAATTTTACCTTCAATAGTTTGTGAGTTAGGCAATGCCACTTTTTCAACTTTTTCTGGTGGTGATGGCACAAGATTTTCTATAAAAATAAATTCTTCGCAGCCTTTGACAAATGATGCTGGTGCAGTCTTTCTTCCAATACCTATCACCTTTAAGCCATTCTCTCTTATTCTAATGGCTAGTCCAGTAAAATCACTATCACTTGTGACTAGAATGAACGTCTCCACGAACTTTGAATGCAAAATATCCATTGCATCTATTACCATTGCAATATCAGTTGAATTCTTCCCTTTGGTGAATTGATACTGCTGCATTGGTTTTACGGCGTATTCCCTGAATATTGCATTCCATTCCTTTAACGCACTTGTACTCCAGTCACCATATGCCCTTTTTATTATTGTATTACCAAACTTGTGTGAATAATCCAGTATCTTTTCAATAGATTTATACGGGGTATTATCTGCATCGATCAAAATTGCCAGTTTATTTTCTAACCCATCCATGATAATGGGTATATTTTTAACAGTGATAATATCACTTTCTATTTCTATAATAAAAAATAAGTTAGACTTTTCAAGCCAATTTATCATAAGAATTCTTTCAAAACCAATATTTCCTCAAATCTCATGGCCCTTTTGACTGGATGTAAAATTGCTTTCATGAAATGATTTGACGAATATGAGACAAAAAAGGAAAAACAAAACCCCCGCATTACCATGGAAAGAATTATGAAGAACTCTCTGAAGAATGTTTTCTTTCAAGAGACTGTGTTCAGCGATGTGGAAGATTTTCATTGCCTTTTGTGGTAGATTTCTTTGTAATATACTTCACTTTACGGCCTTGTTGCCTCGATCCTGAGACCGTGCCACCTGACTGTATAGCCTGCTTCAATCAAGGCTTCTGCAGGTGTAAAGCCCATGAAATCAAGGTAGTCGACCATTGCCTCCGAATCGGGATACAGTTCACTGAGATGCCTGATCATCTTCTCTGTGAGTTTTCTACTATTTTCGACTGCATCCTTTTTGCTGATCTGTTCAGTTACCTTCTTCTTTTTCTCTTCATATTCTTGTCTCTTCAAAAGAAATTCGTAGGCATCAGTAAAGTTGAATTCTGATTTCATGCAATTTGCACCCTTTGGGCATTTCTGGCCTGTTTCTACAATACAGAAAAGTGCACATTCATGACCGGCATTCTTGATGCTTTCCATAATGCTGCAATCCTCTTCGTAGTAATTCGGTCTCGTTATGAGGATCATTATTTTCCTTTCGCCCAGTGACAGAGAATAATCTGCGAAGATCTGGTTGTTCTTCAGGACAACAGGTTCAGGATCATCCCTGAAATATGAACTGTGCATGCCATGACTGGACTCTGTAACATTTCCAGTATATTCACTTACAGAACTATCCAGATGGTAGGAATATTCTTCCTTTCCCCTTGTATTTTTCAGGCTGACCATTGCATCCATTTCCCAGTCCTGGAATCGCATAAGAAATCGTACAAACAGTGCGAATTTATATCCGTATCTTTCACTGTGCTCCTCTATCATTACCGGTCCGCTCAGTATAATGGTTGATTGATTAGACCCTGGTTCAAGATTATAGAGGAGGCCGAGACTCCTTGCCTTCCTAACAATACGGTTTATGTTTTCATTCATCCTTACGGTCATTGTGATGCATTTCAGGATCACAGTTTCAATCTGCTCCATATTGAACTTTTTCCATAATTCATCATAGGAAACATCAGGAATGGATTCTAGAATTTGCTCGTTCTCCTTGTCTGCGTACATTGATCTTGTTACTTCCTCCACATTGCTACCCAGCTCCTCAGCCACCCTTACCAGTATTTGTTCCCTGCTCTCCTGCGAGACAGGTGGAACTTTCGCATGCTTGAATATTGTTGATCTTACGAGTTCAGCATTAAGCCCTGCAGGTGGAGACATCTTTGAAATACGGAACATAATCAGTGAAAGGCCACGGATAATCCTGGGGTTCTGTATCTTTAATTCCAGAATCTTGATCTCCTTTTCAATTTCTTCCCTGGAAGACCCGACGCGTGATTTGAATAGATCAAGCACAGCAGAACAGTAATCACTGTTCTCCTCCGTGAGGAAGACAGATCTTGCCGTACCATTCCTGCTTTTCCTAACTGTCATTAGTTGAACCGGGAACACCCTTTCTCCTCCTCCTTGATGTGCTGTATTCTGAAGTGCCCTTTGCAACCACCTCATAAAGAATAGAATGCTTTCCTTCTGATTGCCTCAGGAGTCTTCCAAGACGCTGCCTGAACTGTCTCGTACTTCCTGATCCGCTCAGAACGATGCCAACTGTGGCATCCGGAACGTCTATGCCTTCATCAAGCACCCTTGATGTTGCAAGCACAGAAACATCACCGCTCCTGAACATCTCGAAATATTTCTTTCTTTCCGGACCTGGCGTTAGATATGTGATACATGGCACGAGGAATTCCTTTGAGATGAGGTAGGCAGTTGCCGTATCCTCTGCAAAAATCAGGGTCTTCTTTCCCCTGTTCTGGGAAAGTACATATCTAACTGCGTCAACCTTTATCCTTGCACTGAATGCGATCTCTCGTGCCTTTCTCCATGCCATGAGTGCCTCCCTGCCGTCAGGATTCCATGATGACATGATGAACTTCTCAAAGTCCCATGGACCACGCATTGTTATGCGGTGCTTCCTCAGGTATGACGTGAATATCTGCCTGTTCTTTTCATATTCTTCCTCTTCCTCCTGTTCTAGGTCAACAGGTATTCTAACGATGTCGTAACCCGCAAGAAATTCCGTTAATTCTTCGTAACCAAGTTCAAAGATCTTGCCGCCCATTGTTGTTTCCAGTTTCTCATGAAGCATGTCAAGACGCTCAAATGTTGCAGTAAGACCCAGCCTGAAAGGGGATGCAAACATTCTTGCAATCTCCCCATACCTTTCCGATGCAAGGTGATGCACCTCGTCCACCAGCAGGAACTTGAACCTGTTACCAAGTTCTTCTGCCATGAGATATGCTGAATCATATGTACAGACTGTTATGGGCCTGATGTCTTTTTCTCCTCCACCTATCTGTCCAACTTCGATCCCAAGTGTGTTCTGAAGTTTTGTTTTCCACTGCTGTATGAGCTCTATGGTCGGGGCTATTATTATGGTTGATACTGAAAGCCTGGCAATTGCATCTATGCCTATATGGGTCTTCCCTGCGGCAGTTGGCAGAACCACTATTCCCCTCATGCCGTTTCCAGACCACATATCAATGGCCTTCTGCTGGTATGCTCTCAGCTTTTCACTATGCGAAAGATTCAGATCCTCCTGTCCTTCGAAAACCATGTCCTCTGCTTCAGGATATTCTTTCTTCAGTGTGGAATATTCATAAGCAGGTGCCCTGAATGCCTGAATTCTTTCATCATACTGTGCAATTGATGAAATCCCTTCCGGTGGGTCACGAATGAGTATGGTACCTCTGGAAAAGATCAGATTCATCGGTTTCATATGGAGAATATACTAATTAATGTAACCGGTGTAATGGCACTGTTCTCACGACAATGCCGTAATCCGGTATATTTTTCTATCCTTATCTCCACCAAATGCCATGAAAAGGATATCTGTGGAAATTTTTGGGATACCCCATCATAAAGGAATAGCCCTTTGAAGAAGAGGAATGAGAATCGTCATGGTGGTGACAGCCACGAGACTACTTGTCCTCTCATTCCAGAGGCGAAGCGATGAAATTGTGCGGAGACTGAGAATTGATCCACAAAAAGTGCTCATGGTCTAGAAACGCCTCCCTGATGGAATACTGAAAAAGGCCTGCATGATTTTACTAAACCGGGCCAGACGTGAAAGTACGGAAGCTGCACATAGTTACTGACAATCTTAAAACACATTTTGCAGGATCATTCGAGAAGACCCATGGCAATGACAGAAAAAGTCCATTGTGCCCCCTCAAAATACCTTCTGGAAGCCTCTCACCAGATATACCTTCCCGGGCATCCAAAGATGAGAGGACTTCCGTCTACAAAGATTGAACACGATTTCCCCTCCATCATGGAAGGCCTTAGATCATACGTGGACCATACACGTAAGACAAAATTTGTCGACATGTTGCATAATTACCCAAATGTAACTGTGTACGATGGACTGGCCAGGTTCGTGGATAGTAGAACTGTTCAGATAACAGATCAGGGGGGAAAAGTTAAAGATGAGATTACCGCGCCGAATGTACTGATTACAACAGGCTCTCACCCAACTGTTCCGAATATTGAGGGTCTCAAGGAGACTGGTTTCCTTACAAGTGACAGTATCTGGAACATTGGTAGCTTGCCGGAAAGCGTAGCGATAATAGGTGGTGGGGCTATAGGACTAGAGATTGGACAGGCTTTGTTGCACTTTGGTTCCAAGGTAACTATAATAGAGGCTTTGGATATAATTCTTCCACAGAGTGAACCTGAGATAGGACAGGCGCTTATGCTCAGACTTCAGCAGGAAGGTATGAATTTCTATCTCAGGGCAAGAGTCAGTTCTGTGGGAAAGTCAAACGGACAAAAGTATATTGAGTTCATAACACACAAGGGAAAGGAGAAAATAGAGGTCTCTGAGATAATAGTAGCCACCGGTCGTCAACCTAACAGTTCAAACCTGAATCTGGAGGCAGCAGAGGTAAAAACTGATGGAAGAGGCCTCATTGTTACCAATGCGAAGATGGAGACAACCTCAAGTGGGATATATGCCGCCGGAGACTGTGCCTCAAAGACAATGTTCCTGGAGACCCTTGCAGTAAGGGAAAGTGTCGTTGCAGTGGGCAATATGTTCGGGGAGAGCACTGAGATTAATTACATGTCCGCGACATGGGCCGTATTCACGTACCCACAGGTAGCAGGTGTTGGGATGACCGAGAAGGAATTCTCCAAACTAAAAGGATCATGCTCGTGCAGGACGTCTTCATTGGCAAACACAATCTATGCCAGCATAACTGGTGAAACCGATGGAATCATAAAAATCACAATAGAACCGGAAACAAATAAGATTGTTGGAATGCACATTTTTGCACCCAATGCAACAGATCTCATAATTGAGGGTGCATACGCCGTGAGGTTGGGACTCACGTATGATGATATAGTTGCATCAGGACGCATATTTCCGTCATATTCTGAAGGAGTAAAACTAGCGGCTCAGTTGTTCATCAGGGACGTTTCTAAAGCGTCATGTTATGTTGAATAAACAGATACAATTTCCCCATTTATTGCTTCTCGAATTACCTATTTTCGGTGATCCTGTTTTATATCTCCCACTTCTGTGAAAAATGTCAATCCGACAATCAGGTCATCCTCCATTCACTTTAATAATTCTACTGCTTCGACCTATGGCGGAAATTGCCCTTTAGACATCTTGTACATCATATGGGTTGTGGGGCACTATTCCCTTGTCCCTCTCCCCCTTCTGACTTGGCCGATGCGTCCTGTTTTGGCATGGTCCTCCCCAACATGCCCTCTGTCTCATCATCTGTTATACTCAGTTTGTTGTCAAGAATGTCTTTCCGCTTCATTGTCCTCTCAGGTTCCAACATCATCTTCCCCACGGAGTGCCTGTTCATGAGGCCTGATGCGCATCCTATAATAAGTTTTCCTAGCTCAAATTCAAAGTATGTGCCCATAGCTACCGCTAATCCGTGCCTGTTTCATGTATTCCCTTTCTCCATTTTATTCCTGTTTCCTGAATCTTTCAGGTATCTCGAATGGCCTGTTGTTATGCCATACTGACCATATGATGTGGCACTGTTTCCTTGATGCTGCAACAAATGCCTTCTTCTTTGGCATGCCTCCATCAACCTTGCGATGGTAGAATTCTGATATGACCGGATTTCCCCATACTGCTGCAAGTGCTCTGGTATATTGCTGATCTCAGTGATGAATCTCCTCTTTTCCATATTGCCTTTTGAGATCTCTGTTTTCCACTCTCTTTAATTACAGGATCAATACCGGCGAATGCAACCCTTAAGAGATCATAGAAATGTAAGGATACAATGAAGGACTTTGTTGAGAATACAATACCATACCTGGAACAGTACTATCAGAGAAGCAATTCTGAATCAGGATTTGCAGCAGACAATAAGATGCCTGGATAGAATATAGCACAGTGGAGGGATGACAGGATATACAATGCACTATTCTGCACAGGCGTTTGGCACAATCTGTTCAATATGGGCAGGTCATAGAATAGTGTCCCACACTCGTGTAGACCCTCTTCTTTATATTTTAAGATTCAATAGCCATATCAGTGTTTGAATCTTTCTTCTACGAGGTCGGGAAGTATGTCAGAAAGAATAAGAAAAAGGTACTTGTATTCTGGATTATCGTCTTTTTTCTCATGGCATACCCGGCAACCCTGATATTTACTGATACTTCATATAATCTTACAAGTTCACTTGTAACAAAAAATTCGCAGTCTTCCAAAGCCAATGATATACTTACATCGGAGTTTAATAGTTCTTCAGATCCTTCCATAATTATTGTTTCAAATAATACTTCAATTAACAATCTAAATGTCAGCAGGGATATGCTCGAGTTTCAGTATTCAATGGCGGCATATTTGAAAAGCATAAATGTAGGTTATAAGGACGCAACCAGTATTTTCACTGTTGAAAATCAGACTTTAATGGGATATTCAAAAAGTACTTATAAGCTGGAAAATGCAATTGGCGGTTTAAGTCAGTATACTATTTTCCTGAAAAGCAAAAGATATAATGTGTCTGAAGCTGTATATAATATAACAGAGCTTTCACCACAAAGTTTAACATTTGACAAATTACTTGGTGAGCTCTTCCCTGCATCTGTGTCTAACAACACC
This sequence comes from Thermoplasmata archaeon, assembly GCA_021816385.1. The sequence goes on along the minus strand of JAKAYJ010000001.1, from coordinate 12,290 downwards.
GAATTTGAAAAAAATGTAACAAATTTTGTAAAGACAGTATATCAGATAAATGAAGCCAAAGGCAAAGCGTATATTAATAGTGCGATAGAAAATTACACTGTAAACCTGGTTGACCCCGGTCAGGTATATTTAATAAATAATGCAAAACCTCTGGCAAATCCACTCATAAGGATTAATGTTCCATATTTCTCAAATTATCTTTATTCACTTTACAATAATTCTGGATTAAATTATACAGCTTTCGTGAGCTCCATAATGAACAATACAACATATAATCATTATCCGGTGCTCCCATCTTCATATGCATCTTCTTCACTCATAAATCATGGCAATTCCACACTTTTAATGATATTCGGTTACAAGACAAAAATCACTGCCGCGCAGCAGTCCCATATAGAATCCATGGAAAATATATACAGTTCAAAAATTTCAAACAGTTCATATTACCTTGCAGGTTCAACCGTTGCCAATAATCAGCTGGCAAAAGAGTCAATACACGGACTTATCGTTGCCCTGGTAATAGGCATAATAATATCCATTTCTATAGTCGGAATATTCTTCAGATCGCCTGTGGCAGCTTTTATTCCATTTCTGATTTTTATATTTTCATCAGTCATAGCTTCAGGAATAAACGGACTCCTGTATAAATACGTGTTCCATACTACAATTTCATTTATAACGCCAACGCTACTCCTCATATTAGTTCTGGGAATAGCCTCTGATTATTCAGTTTATATCCTTTCCCGATACCGCAGTGAGATAAGGGCCAAAAATCCTGATGCAATTCCAGAATCATCCAAATGGGCGGGTCGTGCGGTATTTACATCAGGAACAACGGTGGCAATTTCATATCTGATTCTCTGGGTATCCAACATACCTATATTCAGCGATGCAGGTCTTACCAACGCAATAGCTGCCGTGGTAACAATCATACTTGGCGATACATTTTTGATAGCCATACTGGCACAGTGGGGAAAGAAGGCTTACTGGCCAAATAAGCTTGAAGAAGGCAAAAAACTTCCATTTGAGAAATCCATGGAAAAGGTTGCACATGTAGCCCTTAACAACAAGAATAAAATAATAGTTATACTTCTTGTAGTGGCTCTGGGTGCACTGTTCATATATTCAACAACTCCCACAAATATGGATGTCTTTGAACTGATACCTGCCAGTAGTGGAGTTCAGGCAACAACAGTAATAAATAGCTCACTGCATTATGACCTCTTCGATCCGGTCTATGTGATGGTCAATTTCACATCGCCGATTATGTATACAAACGGCACAGGTGCCCTACAGTTCAACAGTACGGAATATAATCAAACCCTGGCAATAGAGAATAAACTTGTCAGTTCTCCATATGTGCATAGTATCTCAGGACCAGGCTATCCGTATGGAAAAAAGGTAAACTATACAGATATGATTTCATCCAGGGAATACAGTGAACAGTATATAAGCCAGACTGTGACTTACATAGGCCACAATAACAAATCTGTGGAAATAGTGGTTTACCTTTCAAACGTTGCATGGAGCAATCCATCGGCAAATTTTGTGAATGAGATGCCATCACTTGTATCGAACATTGGTGGATCTTCAGATTACATGGCATATGTAGGCGGCACCACAGAATATCTTAACAACGCATATTCATTTACATCGCATTCTTTTGACGATATGGTTCCAATTCTGGGAATTACAATATTTATAATACTACTAATACAACTTGCATCTGCATTGACACCTGTACGGCTGATACTCATGGTTATGGCAGCAGTTATGATGGCCCTCTCCATTACGTACGTAATATTCTACTATTTCCTTCATTTACCGGTAGTAATATTCTTACCACTATTCGTTTTCATTACTTTGCTTGCTGTGGGTTTAGATTATGATATATTCATGATCACGAAGGTGCAGGAAAACATTGCAAAGGGCATGAGCAATGATGAGGCTATTAAAAATTCCATAATAGAGAATGGTGGTGTTATAATAACACTCGGATTACTGCTATTCGCAACCTTCGGGGCACTCTACTTCAGTGGACTGGGCATCATAGAGGAGATAGGAGTTGGCCTTGCCCTCGGTGTCTTAATAGATACGTTTGTGAGCTGGATGTTCTTTGTTCCCGTAATGATGGCTGTAATGAATAAATATAACTGGTGGCCATCAAAGCTTGTAAAAGAAACAACTCCTAAGGAAAAATAATTATACGTTGCGGGACACGGTAATATGAAAATATTCCTTAAGGTGATATTTATGCATAACGCCTTAAGTTATTACGCATAACTTTCTCAACTCCTCGTTGGGTTTGAAAAGTTTGCTGAACTCGTCCGAAAGGGCACCCTTCAGGTCGCTCAATAACTGGAA
>JAKAYJ010000001.1:0-9916 GCA_021816385.1 Thermoplasmata archaeon | reverse complement strand
TGTTGCGTGCTTTTTTACGAGCTTCAATACCCGTTCTATTGGATTCAACTCCGGTGAATACGAGGGAGGAAGTAGCAGCATCCTATAATAAGTTTCCTTGATGCTACAACAAGTGCCTTCTTCTTTGGCATGCCTACATCAACCTTGCGATGGTAGAATTCTGATATGACCGGGTTTCCTCTTATTGCTGCAAGTGTGCTCTGGTATATGGCAGATCTCTGTGATGAATCTCCCCTCTTTGATATGGGCCCCTGGGATCTAGGTTTCCCGCTCTCCTGTATTACAGGATCAATGCCAGCGAATGCAACAAGCTTCTCTGCGTTCTCAAAACGATTGATGTCACATATCGTTCCAAGAATTACAGATCCTGTTACTGGTCCTATTCCTGGAACGCTCATTATGACATGATTTTATCATATCTTCTCTTCGACACATATTTCTCAATATCTATGGGATCATCTGAGATTGAATCCTCTGCTGATACATAATTGCTCAACATGTCGACAGTAACGGGAGGCTTCTTTCTTTCATTTTTACTAGGATCAGACTCAATGAATGTAGCATCCTGAACAGTTTCCTTCTTTATCCGTTGTACCACGATCTTCTTCAAGCTGCTTCTATACATGGTTTCATATAACAGAATCCTTTCCGGTCGACGACAGTCTCTCCCTGAAAAGCCACATTGTTATTGAATCAGGAATCGTATCTGGATAACGCAGGAAGTTCCTGAAACCAATACGGTTGTACAGTTCCTTCTCCCTGACATCATCGGAGCAGTTGTACACACTCTACAGGAACAACACCTTTATCATGACGATCTCATCAACATTGGGCTTTCCACCTTTGTCTGTATCCTTTCGATAAAGATCCTTGACCAGTGGCCTTAACGCTTTCCCCCCACAATATACACGATTCACGGCTGAAATGCGAATTTTGTATTGCGATCAACCGAAAGTATGAATGGAGAAAGGATCAATTGGCATTATGTTTTTTATGGGAAGTATATAGGAAAAGTCTAATACGTGTAACATAATGCCAGCACAATGGCAAAAGTATTGTTTCTCATAATAAGCGGGGAAAAGGACAAGGATAAAGCTGATCTTGGAATTGCTACAGCTTCCAGAGCAATCGAGAAAAACAGGTACGAAGACGTTAAGGTTTTGTTCTACGGCGCAAGCGAAGTCTACGTACCTAAACTCGAGGGTCAGATCAAGGATCATTTTGATAAATTGATCAAAGCAAATGCCGTAGATTCCGCCTGCGTAGGGATCGCCAAAATGTATAATGTGGAAGAACAGCTGAAGAAACTCGGCGTAGTTTTGCTTCCTGCTGGAGAACAGATTTCGCATTATGTTAATAATGGGTACGTGGTGCTTTCGTTCTGAAAGCATCAAACCACATAACTTAACAACAGCCACTGAGGAGGATGACTACACCCCGTGAACCTCTTTCAATCGTACACGTATTAATCCCTGTATTTTGCAAGTACATATGCAAGGCTGAATGGAACAATCATCCATAACAAGCCGGCAACTATCAGTATAGGACTTATGATTCCATATGCTGTTGGATTTATTGTCTCGGCACCAAAAAGGCCAAATTGATCTGTAAACATTGCCCGAACCAGGCTGGAATATCCTGCAGGACTTGAATAGTCGAATGCAATGTTCGCAATGATATACGAAGATGTGGTTGATGATACGTCGAGGGCAGACAGTACAGCTACGGGTATGATTGACCAGAACAGATCAAATACTACAAACGTTCCGATCGATCCTCCAAGTAATGCACTCTGTGACTTCACGACGTGCGAGAACAGATATACTATGGCAAGGAATGCAATACCCTCCACAATGTATGTCCATATAAAATATAGGCTGAAAAAAGTGGAAAGATACATCCCGAAGTAATGATGTATTATCAGATCGGAGAAGATCATTGACAGCCCCACGGCGATTATTATGGTGATCGCGTTGGATGCGAATCTTGACGAGATAAGCTCACCCCTAGTTACAGGTCTTTTCAACACAGATTCAAGCACGCCACTCGTCCTGTCCCTGCCATACGTCAGGTATCCTGCAAATATTGCAAGTATGGGTATCAGGAACCCTAGTATTTGCGATATTCCTGAAAATACAAGGTCCTGCAGTACGCCCTCAGTCATAGGCGTATAATCTGTCAATGGTCCTATTACGCCAATATACCTGGATTTTGGATTGGTTGATATCACCTCGGATACACCGCTCGCATTCTTCACCACCACCGCATACGTGTTATTTCGATTCGCATAGGTCACAACCGGAAAAAACGTCTTTACTATGAAGCCTGACGAATTGAACTCGAAAGAATGGTTTGTCGCAAGGGATTGTGATAATTCCCCTGATGAATAGTTTGAAACATAGATTTCTAGAGGTGGTGCTAGAGATCCATTATTCCCCACATACAGAATCTGGAACCCAAAGTTGCTTGAGTTTGCTGGGTCAACGGTTCCCGGTATGAGGTCAATGCCGGAAAATTTCTGGGACGGATTTATTGAGTATTCCACTTGGCTAGTTGTTTTTTGGCTCCTGAAGGTCGAATACGTGTAATTGATCCCGACATTGAACTGTTTGCTGGGCTTTATATGGAACGTTTTATTGGCAAATCCCATTGAATTGCTACGTCCTGAGTAAAACGAACCATTGTATTCAAAATGTGCAATTACTCCACTGGTCGGCTCACCATAAACATTGTGGGCAAAGCCTACCATGGTGATATTTGAGCCTTCAATGTAGTACCCATAGTTCAGGTTGGGTCTTGCAAATGTTGAAGAGGATGAATTAAAAGTTGCAGCAGATTCATAGGACAGGAGCGACGAAAGCCCAACTATGGCTATAATCAGGATTATGACGAATTTGCTGGTCAGTGTCCTCTTTGTTTCATAAATTATGGATCTCACTGTTTATCACCGATCAGTTTAAAGAAGAATTCTTCAAGACTTTCCCCTACCGGATCGAATTTCCGCAGTCTAAACCCTGATTTTATGAGACTGTCCGATATATTTGCGATTTGGTTACCTTCTACTGTCAGGTTTCTAATCGTTATTTCATCGCTAGAAATTTCCACGTTTCCGTATTGTTCAAGTAATTTTTTGCAGTTGTCATTGTAGTTGTCCACCGTAATGTGTAATACAACATTACCCAGTGACTTCATTTCATTCCTGCTAAGCATCTTTATAAGTTTTCCGTGATCTATTATTGCAACCCTGTCAGCAAGACCCTCTATCTCGCTCAGTATATGAGATGAAAGGAGGACCGCTTTTCCTTGTTTCTTCATTTCAATTATAAGGTTTCTCACAAAAAAAACCCCCTCGGGATCAAGACCGTTCAGAGTCTCGTCAAAAAGAACATTTTGCGGATCGCCAATGATTGATTCGGCTATTGCAAACCTTTTCTTCATCCCCTGCGAATAATCTCTCAGCTTCTTGTTAAGGTGATCCGATAACCCTACATTTTCTAATAGACTATTGATCCGCTTGTCAATATTCACGCCTTTAAGCTGGTAGAATCCGGCGTAGTATTTCATCAACTGGACGGGTTTCGCATTTGGTTCAAAATTAGGCAATTCCGGAATCCACCCTACGCCTGCCGAAGCCTTTACCTTTTCTTTCACATTATCATAGCCGTCAACGATTATTCTTCCTCTTGTTGGCAGTATAATTCCTGAAGACATGCGTATAGTAGTGGTTTTCCCGGCTCCATTCGACCCTACAAGTCCAAGAATTTCGCCATCCATCAGGTCCAGTTCGAGACCATCAACGGCCGGACTGGCTTTTGCCGAATAGGATTTGCTTACCGACTCTATGTTAATCACTGCTAATCCATCCTCAAATTGCAGCATCGAAATCGATATCTTAACATTTGTTATTTTGGTCAACACCCCTTGATAGAAGCACCTCTATCTCATTCACTATGAAGCTGTTATCGACAATTATGGTTTCGTCACCGTCCTTCCTCATGGTGAATGATGAGTTTTTTCTTCCTCTTCTCGTTGAAGGTCTTTCACTGGAATCATTTCTGTAAAAACTGCATCTTGGGATATGAAGGATACTCGCAACATCACTCACTCTTAATCCCCTGTCTATGTATTCATTAGCAATGCTCATTATTTCCTCACCGTCTTTTTTTTAAAGCATCACTCAGCAGTGCATTCTCCAGCTCCTTTTCAGCAAGAAGCCTCTTCAGCTTCTCATTCTCCTTCATGATCTTCCTCATTCCTGGTTCCATCCTCCTGTAGTGTGGTTTCAGGCCATCCAGGCCAAAGGAATCATAGGATTCCTTCCACTTGTAGTACATACCAGGATCTATGGAGTATTTCCTGCATGTCTCAACGATCCTGCCATTCACTTTTACCTCTTTTATGATGGCAAGCTTCTCTTCCGCCTTCCACCTTCGCCTTTCTGTCATTGTTCCTCCCAGACCCCCTTCAATTCTTCATTTAATATGTATCTGTTACTATAGGACAACTTTGTCTCATTATTTAAGGGGGCAGACCAATATAAAAGCGGGATTTGTCCGTACAAAGGCAGATTAGAAGTTGTCAAAATGATATACCTGTTAAAGCGATTGCCATAACCTCTGTTAGAATAAAATTTCCTTACAGAGCCAGTTTGAAAATCTATTAATACAGAAAAACATTAGATCAATGATTGGAGATGTATGGAGGAGGGCCTGATTGGGGTGAGGGAATTAGTAGAGATTTGTATGAAATTCTGTGGAATAAACCAGAAAATGCGGATTCACATTCCATAATTGCCCGTGGACTGGTGAAACTAGGAAGGCTCGAGGAAGCAATTGCTGAATATGACAGGGCAATTAGTTTAGATCTTGAAAACCCTGAATACCATTATGAAAAATCCAAAGCACTGCTTTCTATGCATCTATATGAACAATCCTTGATGGATATAGATCTATCAATATTCATCAAGCCAAGGAATGGCGAATATCGCAAACAAAGAGGTCTATGCCTTTACGAATCAGGGAAGTATGAGGATGCCCTTAGTGGATTTGTCGATGCGATTAAACTAAGTCCTAAGAAGCCACAGTATCATTATATGAAAGCAGAAACCCTTGTTAAACTCAAGATGTATGAGGAAAGTCTTGAAGAGTATGATAAGGCCATAGAGTATGCATTTGATGATCCAGATTGCCACAAAGGAAAGGCATATGCTATGATGAGACTGGAAGAATTTGATGAGGCAGTTAATGAATATGACATTGCAATTTCCATTGATCCAGACAATTCAAACCTCCATTACATGAAAACTATTGCCCATATAGAAAAGGTACTTTATGGCAGAAAAGAAGAGGAAATTGAAAAGGCAACCAACTTTGATCTTGCAGAGGAAGATAAACAAAAGAATAGGGCATATTCTGATTTTCAATCTTACAGGTTTGAAAGGGTGATTTCAGAATGCGACAGGGCAATCTTGAGAAAGCCTGATGATTCCAGTTATCATTTCCTGAAAGCCCTGTCCCTTGCAGAGCTGGAGAAATTTGACCTGGCTCTTCCAGAATACGATGGGGCTATATTTTTGAACCCACAGAATCCGGGATATCACTACTTCAAGGGCCTTTCCCTGTATGAATTGAAGAGGTATAATGAGGCAGTTATTGCCTTTGACGATGCAATTCAGCTCAAGCCTTACGTGTCCATCTACCATTTCAGAAAGGCGATTAGCTTATCAGATGAAGAGAAGTACGAAGAAGCAGTCAGTGAATGTGACAACTCAATAAATCTTGAATCAGGCCATTCAGGCTATTTCTTCTTTAAGGGAAGATCACTTGAAAGAATTAAGAGATATGAGGATGCAGTTGAGGCTTACGAAAGCGCAATCAATCTTGAACCGAATTATCCTGATTTCTATTATTTCAGGGCTGATTTATTCAGAAAGATTGGAAAAGATGAAAACGCAATTGAAACACTCAATGATCTTGTATCTCTTGATCCGGGAAACGCAGATTATTACTACTTAAAGGGCAGGTTCCTCCTTGGGATGGGAAATTATGAGGAAGCTGTTTTTAGTTTTGAAAATGCCATAAGGAGGAAAGCATCAAAACCTGATTATCATTTTTACAATGGTGTTTCCCTGAACAGGATTAACAATTATTCCAGGGCGATTGAGGAATTTGGAAAGGCAATAGAACTGAAGCCTTATGACTACCATTACAGATATTCTAGATCTGAAAACCTCTACTTGCTTGGTAAATACAGGGAAGCCGTTGATGTGTTAGATAGTGCAATTTCATTGAATCCTGGACATTCAGATTTTTACTATTTGAAATCCAGGGCTTTGATGGGGCTTGGGATGAATAACGAAGCGTCTCAAGAAATCCAGAAAGCATTAAAGAGTGACCCTTATTCAATTCTGTACTTGCTTACAATTTTTGAAACATATTCTCAGAAAGGAATAGGAAAAGAATATACTGAAATTATTTTAAAACTGATTGATGATGGCCTCATAGAAAAGAATAGATTATGCCATTTTTTGACAGAGAGTAAATCAGCCGACATGAATGTAAAGACTGTGGAATTTTACGAAGATATTTTGAAGTTGATCTGCGTTGAGTGACTATGTATTGCAACAAAATCAGTTCAATTTTAACCAGAGCCACATTCCCAATTTAAGGTATTCCACACATTTCTTAAGATTGCTAAAAATATAAGGATGTAAGATTGAATTTCAATGATGGGAGCGAGTTTTTCACAAAAAATATACAATTGGTCTTCTTCAGCCCATTATAAAAAATATACTTTCTTTTTCAGGAGCTAAAGAACCCCTTAACATGAAAATAAATCACATCTTTTATAGTTCTACTTCAAAGTATAGATTTTGTTATAAAAACAAGAGTGTAACAATCCTTCCAGAAATCTTAATTACAAACCTACACACATCATATTGAAGAGAGCGATATAAATTATAAATCCCTTCTGAAGTCTCTTTTAATCTAGAAGAAATCCTGTTTTTCTAAAAGTTTTCGTGAGGTTTCCGTGATTTTCACTATCATTTTCCTATTTTTAACAACTGTATCTACGAGATACGCCTCTCTAAGCAAACTTATTCTTCTAGATATGGTGGATTTTGAAAGCCCTAATTTTTCGGATATTTCTCCTAATAGTAGTGGATTTTTTTCAATTAACTTAAGAATGTTAAGATTCTTCTTTGCGTTTCTAAATAAGTCTTTTGATTTTGAAATATCAACCATAGACGTTTTATCGTTTTCTCTGTTATAAAAAACAACGGGTATATTATGGGTAATCGAGAAAAACGTAAGCGAAGAAATTGCAATTCCTGGGCCAGCACTTACATTGATCCATTTTGGTTTTCCTTTTCTTTCCAATAGAATTTCGAGATTGACAAGCACTTCAAAGAAGTTGAAAATATCATTTACCAATAATAGCGCACATTCAACATTATTGAACGCTAGTACCTTTTTAACTGCATCTGCAGTTTCGAGAGATTTTGAATTGTTAGTTACGATAAGAATTAATTCATCTAGCGGGTTCCTTACACGAAGAAAAGGCTTTATTATGAGTTCTGACTGAAATCCTGAAATTGCAATCGAATATCTCATAGAGGTTTATCTGTTTCATATACTAAAGGGTTTTTCTGCAACGTTGCATTATTTATAGAATAATTGATGCAAAGCCTAAACTTATTTATACATAGGGAAACATGAGTGTTTATGCAACTGATAGTGAATCTTGACTCAGATGGATTCGAGATGCCTTATGATCATAGCTATCAATTATATTCCTCAATTATAACATTAGTTTCGAACAAAGATCAGGATAAAGCCGATAAACTACATACCTACAACTCAGGCTTAAAATTCAACATGAGTCAAATTATGCCGGGTGGAAAAAGAAAATTTACAAAGACAGGTTTTTCAGGAGAACGGTTTATTTTCATGATTTCCAGTTTAGATGTGAATCTTGTTATTTATTTCCAGGAGTTATTTATTTCATCAAAAGAAATTGATATTTTTGATCATACGTTCAAGATACATTCTGCCATTATTAAAAACGTAAATCCTTCCTCAGAAATAATCACATTGAAGACGAGAAGCCCTGTAATATTAAAAGATAACAACAAATATTTATTCGACGAGTCTGAGAGTGAAATTTTAGCGGCAATTGAGGCAAACATTCTAAACAAGTATCTTAAAGTTACCGGCAACAAGCCAGATATAAAATTTATAAAGATTATAAATCTAAAGCGAAAGATAGTGGAGATAAAAGGAACAAAACTGCCAGCGTTTATGTTAGATCTAGCCATAAGTTCTGATCTAGAAGTCTTGAAGTTTTTGCTTGATGTTGGTTTGGGATCTAAAAATCAATTAGGATTTGGATTCTTGGAGGAGGAAAGAATGGGTGATAATTTTGGAGTTTAAGCAAGATTACAGAGACTCACCAAAGCTTTTTAAAACTGAGTTATTTCTTAAGTGTTTTAGGGACTTATTTGAAAGTTCTTATGAAGAATCTGTAGCTTTAGAGAAAGGCCCGTTGCGAATTATTTTGGACGACTACCTCCTTATTCCTGGAAAGGGTGGCTCAAAGGAGAAATTGGAAGAATGGCCGGATGTTACTTATTTTACTCATGTTCTCAATGGAATTGTCATTTCAGGGAAAATCTTGGAGAAGATTTATTTTTTGAGAGTTACAGAGTCATTTCCAGATTCCGAAAAATACGTACGGTTATTTTTTGCTTCACTGGCCTTACATGATTCGGATAAGTTATTTCAGGAAGGTGAATACGGTGCAAATAATTTAGATAAAGTGTTGGAGAAAAATAAGCAGGATATTGTTAAAATTCTATCGTACTATCTTAGGTCTTTAGGCTCTCCGGCAGACTGGTGGAACGATCTGGCTTTTCTCATATTAAGAAACGAAAACAGAAGTTACAATTACGCTAACTCAATCAAAACAAAACTTGACAGAAGTCAACTGGAAACAATTAGCAAGTTTGTGAAACTGGGAGATCAGACAGGTGGGATAAAGTCAAGTTTATCCAGAACAATTTATAGTGAAATGAGAAAATTTTTACACCCATATCTAGAAACATTAGGAGAAAGTATCAATCTGATTCAATTCAGTGATTTGCCCCAGACACTTCTTCTGGATAAACTTTATTTAAAATTTCAAGAGTTTTTGAATAAAAGTGATAGGGATATAGTTGCTTACTTTCCAGATGCAATTGTTTATACCGGTCAGGAACTATATAAGAATGAATATGAAAGTGTAAAAAATGATTTTGCAGATGAAATGGAACCAAATGAAAAAAATATTGATATGATTTTAGAAAATTTTGCACCAAGTGGAAATTCTATAAGACTTGATTTTTCAAGAAACATAGAGCCTTCTAAATCTATTATAGAGAGATATATTGAAAAATTCAAGGGTAGATTACTGATTTGGCAGGGCGAAGATTGGAAGAAGGCAAATAGTGGTTTTGATGCAATAGTTTCGAACTTTGGGATTCCCTTAAGCAGTACAGTGAAAAATGGTAAATTAGCATTCCATTTAGATGTTCCCGAAAGATCAGATGAAGAATCTGATATAGACACTCAGAAAAAAAGATTTCTCAGTCTAATATCCTGTGGGCAGAGAGTCCTGTACACAAGTGAGAAGAACAAGGAGTTTGATACATCAAAGGAACATAATTTCGCTGTTGAGATTTTTGGTGAAAAGATCTTTGATATGGCAGATTCATTGCAAACGAGGACTATTGAATCTCTCAGTTATGCCTGCCTCTTCAGCAATAAGAATTTAGAAGAACTCCAATATGAATATGGAAAGATATGCGAGAAAATCTCTGAAAATTTAAAATCCAATTTTGATAGAAGCAATGCAATAAACTATGAAGACTTTTTCAATA
>JAKAYJ010000037.1 GCA_021816385.1 Thermoplasmata archaeon | reverse complement strand
ATTCTTCAGGTTCGCTGTATGAAAAAAATTCTTTCTCCACAAGAAGAGCTGTGTCTTTCAGTGTTTCCACAGCTTTCAGTGGATATTTTCCGATGGCAGACTCCTCAGAAAGCATGAGTGAATCGGCTCCATCAATTATGGCGTTGGTGACATCTGATATTTCAGCCCTTGTGGGTGTCTCATTCTCCACCATGCTCTCAAGCATCTGCGTCGCAACAATAGTCGGAATGCCTGATGCTCTTGCCTTCCTGATAATCAGTTTCTGGCTCAGGGTCACCTCATTTATGGGCATCTCCACCCCAAGATCCCCTCTTGCAACCATCATGGCATCTGATGCCTTCAATATATGCTGAAGATTGTCCATTGCCTGTTTTGTCTCAATCTTTGCTATGATCTTGCATGTGCCACCCATCCTCAGAATTTCATCATGCACAAGATCGATCTCCTTCCTCTCCTGGACAAATGAGAGAGCAATGTAGTCTATTTTGTTCTCCACAGACAGTTTCAGATATTCCATGTCCCTCTCCTGCAATATCCCAAGTGGAACATACCTGCCGGGTATGTTCATCCTTCCGTTGTTCTTCAATATTCCATCATTCTCAGCAATGATTGTGCACAAACCATCTATATTCTCCACCACGCTGAAAATAAGCTTTCCATCCATGAAGAGTATCCTGTCTCCCTTCTGGATTATAGGTATTACTGAATCAACAGCAACCGAAATGTCTGCTTTCCTGCCTTTCCCCGATAGGGTATATTTTTTTCCGTTCTCAATAATGATCTGCGGCTTTTCTGTGAGCGCCCTCAATTCGGGCCCCTTCAGATCCACCATTATAGCCACGCAGATTCCATCGGATTCATATATTCTATCCCTGAATCCCACGAGTTCCAAGAGATCTTCAGGCCTGCTGTGTGCAGTATTGAGCCTTATGCATGTTGCCCCGGACATTATCATTTTTCTTAAAACAGCTTCATCCCTGCAGGACGGCCCATATGTTATAACTATTTTCGTACCGGGCAGTGCACTCTGATTCATGAAGTTTAATTGATTCAACACTAAAAATCTTTTCAGGGTTCGATCTTTTTCTTTGGAGATATTTTCTCCCTCATCTCCTTAACGATTCTTTCAATATTGAACCCGGGTATCTGCTCCTCATAGAGAACAACTGCTATCGGGGACAGCTCCACCGTTACAGGAGTTGTCCTGAAAAACTCCATATTTCTCACCATGGTCTTCATCTGGCCCGGAACTATCTCCCTGATTCTATTGAAGACTATATCAGTGGAATTTGCCATCCCTCCTCCAATCATGATTGCTTCCGGATCAAAGATATTCGCAAGGCTTGCGATACCTGAAGCCATGCTGTCGACAAATATCCTTGCCATATCAAGGCATTCTGTGTCACCATGGGATGCTCCATCGAAAAGATCCTTTGCCTCAAGGGGCCTGTCTGTAATTTTCTTCAGGTAACGGGAAGTGTGCCCTATCCCGCTTGTTCTCAGCATCTCACCAATGGCCCTTCCTCCGGCAACCGTTTCAAAACATCCTGTTCTTCCGCATCCGCAGATGTTTCCATCACTCACTACCCTCATGTGACCGAATTCACCTGCCATTCCGTTTGAGCCCCGGTATACCCTGTTGTTCATGAATATGCCGCCACCGATTCCCGTGCTGAGTGTAACATAGATGAAGTTTGAAAAAATCTTTCCGTTGCCAAATATTTTTTCTGATATGGCAACTGCAGTTGCATCATTTTCTATATACACCGTCTTTCCGAGAATATCCTCTAGTATGGATGAAATTGGTATCTCCTGATCCCTGAAAAGATTTGGAGAAGATTTTATGATGCCACTCTTCCCGTCAACTGCACCCGCAAAAACTACAGAAATTATATCCACAGGAGATTCGGAACGTTCCTCTGCTTCCCTTGACATATCCACAAGTTTTTCAATGAGGTCCATTGGCGTTTTGAATAGTGGTGTAGGAACCTTTTCCCGATAAAGTACCCTTCCATTTCTATCAGAGAGGAAGAGAGAGATTTTGGAACCACCAACATCAAACCCGATGATCATTCATTCCCACCATCTTTTCTAACGGTGAGTGTGAGATTCTTTATTCCAATGACTACTATGGTCTCACCTTTCTCAATTCTTTCATTGTTGTATGGAATAGCCTTCCACCTCACACCGTCAATGGAGACCCATCCTTCCTTCCCTATGTCTGTGTCTGCAATCCCTCTTGAATTGATCAGGGATTCCCATCCAGTTGTGGGTTTCCCAATCTGTGACCTGATTATTCTGTGGAGATAATATGCGAGGAAAAGTCCCAGCACAATAAGTATGGCCCCAATCACGAAAAATGAGCTGGAGATGGGGGATGGAGAATATGCGCCTGCATATGGTGAGTATGTGATATCATACTGTGGTGAAACCAGTAGAAAAGTACCAAAGAGATCAACAGTTATGCCAGATATCAGGGCGATTCCATGAGATGTCTTGAACTCCATGAATATAAGGGCAGAACCAATTATAAGCATTGCAATACCCACAAGGGATGCATCGATGAGTTGCGCACCCAGGAGTCCAAGAATGATCATTACAAGCCCAACCAGGGTGAGGAATGCCGTCCTGTGATAAAGATCAAGAAGTATTGCAAGTGAACCGATGGATATCAGTATCCCGTCAGTAATTGAATTGCTAAGGAAACTCAGGAACTGGTCGTAATATGATTCTGACACTGTGGCCTTGCTGTAGGATGACAGGTTGTTTGCAGCAAGAAATGCTGAGAAATTTGTTGCAATCCCGTTGGATATCCTGTAACTGAATGCCTGGGAAGACGTAAGTGCAACATCATTGTATACCATGTTTGCTGCCTCAGTCACGTTCCTTCCATGCGCCTGTGCGAGAGATGACATGAGTGCTTCCATTCCATTGAGTGTATGATTCTCCTCGAGGCTCGTTCCTCCAACTACTATAGGAGTGGATGGCCCTATTTCAGAGCCTGGCCCCATCCAAATGCTGTCTGAAGCCATTGCAACATAAGAGCCTGCAGAAGCACCAAGCCCGTCAGGTACTATGTATGTGTACACGGGAATTTTTAGAGATTCAGTCTGGTTAATGTTAGTAACCATCTGCAGCATGCTTGTGAGATAGCCGCCTGGCGTGTTCATACATATCACAACTGCTGCTGTTGAGTTACTGTTTAATCCGGAAAGAGCACCTGTTATCATGCTTGCCGAACCGGGGTCAATTGTCTCAAAAAGATCAATGATTACAAGATTTTTCTGAGTAACAGATGAGTGGTAAATCTCTATACTGTTTTGCTTTTGATCTGGAAAAGGATTTTTAATATAAACTGTAGATAGTAAAACAAGTGAAACAAGGAATATGGAGAAGAGGAGTATTTTCCAGTTCATATCTATAAATGCTAAAATGGAATATTTAATTTTGCTCATTGAACAGAAACCCTATAGGCATGAAAAAATGTTTTTATAAATTCCACATACCCCATGAGATGAAAGAAATCTTCGTATCTGACATTGACGGCATGGCGGCAGGGAAGGACGTTGTTGTCAAGGGGTGGGCACAGGAAATAAGGGTGATGAAGAATATAGGCTTCATTATCATCAGGGATTCTACTGGCCTTGTTCAGGCCACTGTGAAGAGGGACTGCCCTGATTTCCAGCTTCTTGAGAAGATTTCAAGGGAGAGTGTTGTCTCCGTTTCTGGAACCATACCTGAATCCATCAAGAGCAATGTTGGGAGAGAGATCATAACATCACAGATCACAGTGCTGAACCTTTCAGAGACACCACTCCTGATCGGGATAACGGATAATGTGGAAACAGACATGGATACCAGGTTCAACAGCAGGTTCATTGATCTGAGAAAACCTGAAATTGCAAGAATATTCAGGGCAAAATCTGCAATTCTGTGGGGGATGAGAAATTATCTCATGTCTAACAAGTTCATGGAGGTTCAGACGCCAAAGACCGTTTCCGCAGCCACGGAAGGAGGTGCTGAACTCTTCCATGTGAAGTATTTCGAAAAAGACATATTCCTGAACCAGAGTCCACAACTTTACAAAGAAATGCTTGTTGCGTCCGGCGTTGAAAGAGTTTTTGAAGTGGGCCCAGCATTCAGGGCTGAAGAACACAATACCCTAAGGCACCTGAATGAATTCACCTCCATAGATATAGAGATGGCATTTGCAGACCATAACGATGCAATGCTTATGCTGGAAAATGCCATTGCAAACGGTATTAGAAATTTCATGGATACTGTTAAGGATGCAAAATCATTCTCACTGGTGAAGAGCATTCCAGAAACACCTTTTCCAAGAATAACCTACAGTGAATGCCTTCAAATCCTAAAGAAGAATGATTACCCTGCAATTAATGGAGATGACCTTAACAATGAGGCCCTGAAAATAATAGGGAAGAGATTTGAGGGATTTTATTTCATCACTGAATGGCCCAAATCAGTCAGGCCCTTCTATACCGCAACACTGGATGAAAAACCTGAATACACAAAATCGTACGATCTCCAGTTCAGGGAGATAGAGATCACATCTGGGGCACAGAGAGTCCATAATCCTGTTGAACTTAAAAAAAGGATAGAAGAAAAGGGTCTTAACAGCGAAAATTTTGAGTTCTACCTGAAAACCTTCAGGTATGGGATGCCACCACATGCTGGATGGGGGCTTGGCCTTGAAAGGCTTGTTCAGGTAGTTCTGGGCCTCCCAAATATTAGGGAAGCTTCATTATTTCCCAGAGACAGAACCAGAGTTTTTCCTTGAGTTCTTCCCAATTTTATTTTCTCCAAAAACAAGCCGGTCCATCTCATCCAGGTCGGATGCACCCAACAGGTCATCTAAGTCTTTTTTCTTAACCATATGCAAGACCATGTCAATTAATGAAAGGTTAAATAAAAATATTTTGGTCTATCAGTCTGCTACCATGTTGATGTAAGGTTCTGGCATGTTTATCTCTTCCGATGAGTCATTGGAAAAATCCCATATGACTGTCTATGGTTTTAAAGCTAATTTGCAAACCTTGCAACAAGAAGGACAAAGATAAAAGCAACCACCATGTAAATCATGTACCACCTGATGGAACTGTTCATGATCTTCAAGGTGAACCATCTTGCAAATTTCCTGTACGCCCTTGATGACTGGACAGTGAATATCCAGAAAACGTCCGCCATGGCAATCCTCTGGGTATTATGGCCCATGTCGGTCCTGAGGATCTTTTTCAGCATTATCCTTATGTTGTTGGAATATGCATAAGAATTGTACGGGTCAAAATTATCCCGTCCGTTATTCCAGACGGGTACAGTTCTTCCGGTAGGCCTGCCGAAAATTGCAATTGCAGAAACAGTAAATATGGAAATCAGTGCAAGAATGTAGTCAGGAGATATTAGCCCGAAATCAGTTCCATTGTACATGGATTCAATCGTGAGGCCGTTAAATACGAGAACAGATGGGACACCACCCATAAATACGCTGAACATGAAGAATGGTGAAACTGCAAAAGTTGCCACGAGAAGGATCCCCATGAAATACAGGGATTGCCTCTGTACAGGGTCTATCCTTGCTTTTCCACTTCCCATGGAAGTGAACCTGAGCACTTTCATCATTGCACCAAAGGCGAATCCTTCTCCAAGCGCAAGAAGGGATCCTGCTGCAATTGAGATGATACCAAGAAAGCCCGGTTCTACAGCACCCATGAAGAACATTTCCAGCATCATCCATGTCCCGAGGCCCCCAATGGTGGGAAACAGTCCTGCCATGGATGCTGTTCCAAGGAGCATTCCTGCCTTCAGTTTCGAATCGCCTGAAGGATTTTTCTCTGAGAAAGATTCCACTCCTGAGGCCCCTATGCCTGAGAATATGAGTGATTTGGAAATAGAGTGGGAGAGTGCGAATACTACGATGGTTGCCAGTGCGAATTCCCTTAGAAGTGGTGTGTTCGCGATCATGTAGAAGCCTATGGAAGACAGGATAACCCCGTTGCTCTCCACAGTGCTGAAACCTGCAAGCATCTTGGAATTTTCTGACACATAGGCAAACAGTGATGCAAAGATCACGGACATGACTCCAATGGCTATGAGGAATATACCAAAATAGACAGAAATTGGACTGAGCAGCATTACCTCGACAATGCCGAATACACCCATCAGGGTCATGGTGCTGCTCAGGATTGCTGATGCATTGGATGGTGCATTTCCATGTGCAATTGGGAGCCATTCACTTATCATAAATGGAACCATTCCCATCTTCACCATTGCACCAATTGTGAAAAGTACTGAGGGTATAATTGAATTGACACTGACTATATCCACTGTTCCCGTGAGATAGTATGAATATGCCGCACCTGCAATGATGAATACCGTGCTGAATTCACTGAATGACATGAATATGAAAGGTGGATTGTTGTCTTTTCTGTTCAGTCCAATAATGGCATATGCCGCAATGGACATGACCTCCCATCCTGCAAGGAACTGCAGGTAAGTGTAAGATGTAAGTATCACAACCATGCCAAGTATGGATAGCGAAAATAGGGGAGCAAGCCATTTTCCATATTTCTTACCATAGGTCAGCGAGAACAGGGACACTGAGATCCACGCTATGGTACTTATAACAGTGAAGGATGAAAGGTATGTGAATGAGAGAATAGAAGCGAGCAGAAGGAGAAGTGAAGATATGATCACTGCAGCGTATCCTGCTTTTCTTGAAAGATAGGAGACTGGAACTGATGCTGCAAAGGGCAGGATATAATAATATGAAATTATTTCAATCACCCCTTGCTTTTTCCAGAGCAGAAAGGATTGTATATGGGTTTGGAGGGCAACCACCTATGATCACATCATATTTCTCATTTTCAAGTGCACCTTTTCCCATTATTCCCCCTGTTGATGCGCATGATCCCAGGGCAATAACAAGTTTTGGGCCGGGCATTGCATCCAGCGCCAGATCAAGTGCTTTCTTCATGCCCTGCGTCCAAACTCCCATGATGACTATTGCGTCTGCATGCCTTGGAGTATTGGTGAAGAATATTCCAAATCTCGTCATATCATACTGCGGAGATGCTATGTTGTGCAATTCTGCATTGCATGCACCGCATGCACCCGAATCGAAAGGAAAGAGATGGAACGATTTCCTGAAGGCAGGTTCATTATTCCTCACCCTGAATATGTTGATGTTTCCCTTCGGTGCAAATGACGGAGTGCATTTCCTGCAGAAAATACACTTTTCAAAGTTCCACTGGCCATCCACTATGGCATCCACCGGGCATTCAACATTGCCTTCGCCAATGAGTTCAGTGCTCCACAGGGCAATTTCAACAGGATTCTCTTCCGGAAACTTCTCTGTCCTGATTCCCTTTCTCAGCCCCCTCAGGAACCACAGATTCTTTATCATTGAATAACCACCCCTGCCTCAGCAGTCCAGATGCCATAACTTTCCCAGTTGAAATGAAAGTCAGTAAATATGTTTCCCTTCATGGATTCCCTGAAGGATTGAATGTTTCTGATGGATGGAGGTATATATCCCAGAGATTCTATCTTGCCATTGAGTATCTTCACGCTGTAGAACAGATCCCCTGAAGGGCTTTCCACCCTTGCCATCCCTTCCCCGTCTTTCAAAGAATATTCAGATTTCCGGAGATTCGTGCATCTCTTCTCAAGCTGCTTTATTATACTTGCTGAGACCTGTATCTCTTCAGCCCTGACCAGGAATCTTCCGTATGCATCCTTTTCAGTGTTTGCCACGATTGAATATTCTGTATCTTCATATGGAAGCGTCCGGGAATCAATTCTTGCATCATGAAGCAGTCCTGATGCTCTTGCAGCCGGCCCTGTGCTTACCTTGTCATTGTTTACGCCATTATCCTGAAGCCTGTTGATGAATAGTTTTGATTCCAGAAGGCCTTTGAATATATCCTGAAACTCCTCTGTGATTGCACCCATCTGTTTTCCAATGACATCTGTGTTGAAGCATGAACTGTTGATTGAATTCACACCAAAGAAATATCTATGTCCACCCCTGCGTCCTATGATCCTGGATGCCTTTTCCCTCAGGAATGCAAGCTGGTTGACAGGGACACCAAAACCTGCAGCCTGCGCCATTCTTTCTATGACGAGGAGATTGCCCCTGATCCTTTCGCATTCCAACTGTACAATCCTGTTATACTGCATCATGCCGTCAGGGTTAATATCCATCGCATCCTCGATTGCACTGATGAAACATATGGCATGAGATGCACCATGAAAACCATTGATCCTTTCGATCTTCAGTAGTGCATCCAGTGGATCTGACTGTGCAATGCGTATTACCCTTTTCCTTACATCCGTCCCAACATCTACATGATTTATGATCTCCCCTGGTGTGTAAAGATCAATCTCTGAGGATTCGAGCATCCCTGATGCGGGGCCATATGAGAATATGAATTCCTGATCTGTTTTCGTGTAAGTTGATTCTATTTCCCTGCGGGATGATTCTTTGTATGTTTCAGCGTAGATATCCATGCCTCCTGTGCTTCCAATGAATCTTCCATGCGGTTCATCATGCCTATACCAGCGCATTCATATAACCTCCCAAAAATAATATTCCAATCAGAAGGGATATGGATGCACATACAATGGCAGTTCCTGCCATCAACCACCCCTGCTCCCTGCTGTCTGAAGAGCCCCTGAATACCATGGATGATACGTTATAATTAATCCCTATGAAAGCAGTCATCACGAAGAAGATCACTATGGAAAACTGGACAATGTTCCTTCCGGCAAGCATGGAGAGAATGAAGAATTCTCCAATGAAAACACCAAATGGAGGGGCCCCTGTTGCTGCCATTGAAGACATTACAAGTGATGTTGATGTCCATGGCATGCCCTTCCAGAGCCCAGAAACCTGATCCATGTTCTTACTTCCAGTGGATTTCATTATATTTCCGGATGAGAAGAATGCTCCTGATTTTGCAAAGCTATGTGTGATAAGGAGAATAAGGGCGCCTATGACACCAACTCCGCCAAGGGCAAAGCCCAGCAGAGCCATGTTCATATTCTCCATTGTGGAATAAGCAAACATTCTCTTGTAGTTTTTCTGGTATGCCATGAAGAGGGAAGAGACTGCTATGGATACCACAGCGAACCATGTGTACAGTAGTGGAAACGGATCGATCTGGTATATCCTGTACAGAACATACAGGGCAACAGGGAGCAATACCCCTGAAAACATTGCACTTACAGGGGCAGGGGCCTCACTGTGTGCATCGGGAAGCCATGTGTGTACAGGAAATACTCCTGTTTTTGTTCCGAAACCGATCAATGCTATAGCAACGATGATTCTTCCCATGAGTCCATCTGTGGGGTTTGAATGAATTATATCATAGACATTCAATGTATGGAAATTGTAAAAGATCAGGATAATGGAAATGAATGCAAAGGCTACTCCAGCTGAAACAAGTATTATGTACCTCCATGCAGCTTCCAGCGAGACATCGTTCTTCTCCCCTATTATGAGAAGTGCAGAACAAATGGTGGTCGCCTCAATTCCAACCCACATGAATCCATAATCATTCATAAGGAGTGTGAAGAACATGGAT
>JAKAYJ010000036.1 GCA_021816385.1 Thermoplasmata archaeon | reverse complement strand
TTATTGAAAGGGGAACAAACTCATTAAATTATTATACAGATATAGTATAATAGAAAGAGCATGTTGGATAGCGATGATTCGAAAAGAAATCTAAACAAGATAATTGATAGATTTCTGGATTCGAAAGATGTAGTAGAAAGACAGGAACAATTAACTAAACTGACAAAGGTTTTGCAGGTTCCTGATTACATACTTCTTATTCAAAATGATAATGAAATCAGGGCAAAAATTGACACTGTTGTCAGGGAGCTCTGGGTCAATATGCACCTTTGGGACTCCAGGATATATAAATATTTTTATCTTGCAAACAAGGATAGCGAAATAATTCAATCATTCTATACCAAATCACTGGTGAACGAAAAAAATACAGAACTTGCGAAAGAATATCTAAAGTCAAATATAAAATTGTTCAACTCACAGGATATTATTGATAACATAAATGAGTTAGCCTCACTTACAAACATGTGGGATTATGCAGCGCTACTACTTTCCGCTAATGGTATTTTTGATGAAAATCTTTTCAGAAGATACATTGATAATAATTCATATGTAATAAACAAGGAAATCACCAAGAATTACAGGGCAAGCAACGGGAAGAGAGAACTTTTGAAATTCCTGAAGCTAATAACTATAGCGGACCCAACAAATACAGAATATATACTTGATTATCTGGAAGCTCTTGACCTGAATCTGGAAACACCATCTCTTGTCTCACTGCTGAAAACGGTTGACATAGATAACTTTAAGGAAGAGGGCTCCCTTTTAAGACTTTCTTCCCTTTTCATAAAAGTTGGTGAATACCAGAAGGCAATTGATATACTGCAGAGGGTAATCTCTGTTTCACAGAATAATCAGGAGGCAATAGAGCTCTATGTCGAGGCATTGAGGAAGTCAGGCGAATGGGAGCTGATCGTTTCATTCCTTGCCAGGAGGAAAAGTCTGCTAAGATCGACAAAACAGTTGGAAGAAACTTTCGTAGAAGCATGTGTGAAGATGAAAAATTATAGAGAAGCTCTGGACTACCTGAGTTCTCTTGGCCCAGAAACAGATTTTTCACAGAAATCCATACTTTACATAGCCCAGTTATATCTCTATGAAGGAGATTATAAAAAGGCAAAGACCACCATAGCCAGGGCAACCAAGGAAACTGCAAACTCAAAGTTAGGTCTCAAGCTTGATGCAGAGATTTCACGGCAGGAAGGTAAAGAGAATGAATATTTCCAGAAATGCATAAAATACATTGTAGAATCTCCAGAGGATTCTTCATTTATCAATGTTGTTCTCAGGGAGCTTGAAACTAGAAAATTGTGGAATAAAATCCTGGAAATAAGTCAAATACAGAATATAGACCGAAACAATCAGGAAATATTGCCATTTATCTTACTTTCAAGCATTGAGACTGGAAGAATAAAGGAAGCTTTAGAGTTATTCCGGAACATAGATTTTCAGTATCTTGGCGACAGTATTCACATTGCATTGCTGAGTTCTATGAGAACAAACGAACGATGGTCAATCTATTCTGCAAGCAGTGACAAATTACCTTCTCAGGTAAAATCCTATCTGGAAATTATAAGAGATTCTATCTATGGAAATGTTATAAAGGAAAAAGATTCTGCAGCAATTCAGGGCTTAATAGAGGGAGAAGTTCTGAATAATCTCATATCCTTAAATGAACTCTGGAAACACCTTGACACAATCAGGTATGAAGAGGCTGAATCAAAGATAAATTTAATCTTATCTCAACATGGGGCAAACCCTGATCAGGACATTATTATCTATAATTATCCAAGAATAAATATCCTATTAAAGGAAAGGAACTATGAAAAGGCATCATCAATACTACTTAATGCAATCAAGGATCAGGATCCATACACCACATTCTATTCAATTATTGCTGAGAATACAACAAGATTGAACAAGACAAAGATAGGAAGGCTCGAGTCAGCGTATAACCAACTTTCAGCGAGTCCTTTCAGGGCATTACTACTGCAAGCAAGGCTAGAAGAAATGGACGCTGAAAATATAATAAGGGAGACTGAGGCAATAGTCAATAGTGGAGGCGGACTTCACGTTCCCTGGATATTGATATACGAAAGGTTGTTGAAGATAGATGAAACAAAATTACTGAATTTTGTAGACCTCCTCGAGTTTTCTGGAGTTGAAACCATCCAGGCAATGAGGGTGCTGAGACAGTTCAGGAAGAGGGAAAACAGTGCACTTGATATAATAAACCTGGATAGCAAGATCTGCAGGATGAGAACGAGCGAAGAACAGGATATAATAAACTATATCCTCGATCTGAAAGAATTCGGTAGCAAGGAAGAACTCGACAGCGTGATAAATGAATATTCAGCCCTGAAATTACCTGCAGGAATAAATTCAATGCTTGGAGATTATTACCTGGTAAACAAGGATCCAGTTTCAGCAGAGCATTTCTTTAGGAAGAGTTTACAGGAAGAGCCCAGGGAAGAAACTACCGGTGGACTCGTGGAGTCATTAATAGAGCAGGGTAAATTCAAGGAATCTGAAGCTTTCATTGAACAGCTTAAAAATAAGTCAGCTTTCACCTTGAAACTGTATGAAGCATCCGGTAATGTTGAAAAACTTGCAGGTACAATTAAAGGAATAAGCAAGATCGATGGGTCCATGGAAGTGGTTCTCGAGAACATTATTGACAAATACTGGGAAAATAAAATAATCAAGACTCAATTGATCGCACTTCTCAAGAAGACAAGTAACACCAGTCTTGGACTGGATATATCTTCGAGAATGATATCCGAGCAGAAGAGTGCTGAAAGTCTCGAGGTTCTCAGGATGCTTTTCAGGAACAATCCTGAGGATATAAGGATAATAACTGTTCTGATTGAAAAGCTTGCAGAAGCAGGAAAGTTCGAGGAGGCAAACACGGACTGCCTTCAGTACCTTAAAATGAATACCCCCAGAACAGATAAGATTGAAGTCCTGGCAAGAATGGAAAGGATAAATTTCAACAATGGCCTTTACAAGGATGTACTGAAGCTCTATGAGATGTTTCCAGTTCTGCTAAATGGAGACTCAACAGAAACAGTAGCACTCACCCTAATCAGAACAAAAAATTTTGATATTGCAGAAAATCTTCTTTCGCGGCAACATCAGAAAACGATCACCCAGGAAAAATTCACTGATTTAATGAATATTCTGAAGAACACAGAAAACAGGGCAGAGATAATAATCCTATCAGAAAGACTGATGAAGGCCTGCATAAAACACAACAAATTTCTGGATAAAAGAGAAGCAGTCATGTATACAAAGATAAAGGTGAACATGATCGATGAAATATATGAGTTCCTGAACTCACCTTCGAGTCTTGAGGGTATTGACATGGACTATCTAGAGCAGGAATCATGCAGAATAATGAAGAATATTTACAAAAAGACCGGAATAAGTACTGTTGAGGAATTAACGTTGCCAATATTCTTCCTGGGTAACGGTTCAAAGGATATAGAACTGGTAAAGATGATCAAGGACTATGTTGATGATTCTTATTATCACTTCAAGGTTCGGCAGATTCCAAAGGATCCACTTACAATAAAATTGTTACAGCAGGCTGCTTCCATGCCATATTCCAATCCATTTGTTTACAGCGTAAAGTTCAATCTTGGAATAAGAGGGGCATTGAAGCTCAAGGCAGCCGTGCAGAGCCTTGATGGTGGTTTTGCATAATGGATATCCTGAACTTCAACCTCAGACAGCACCATTCCATGAGGGAAGATTTCCTGATTTCATTCATAGTTCTTGGACTTGCTCTCAGTATTGCTTATAGACATATAGTATCTGGCTATACACCAGAAAAATTCCTGTTTCTACTGCTTCCTGCGGGAATGCTTTCGTCTTTCATTGCAATAGGTTTAAGCTACTTCAGCATGAGTTTTCTTTCTGACAGGTATGGATACAGGGTTAATTTCACTTTATTTACTTCAGGCATTATATTCGCCTTACTAACTTCCATATTTGGCTTTATTGTATCGCTTCCGGGAAGTACAAGGATCGTGGGTTCAGCCAACAATGAAATAGAAGGGAAAATAGCTCTTAGTGCTCCATTTGCGAACATGATGCTTGGGGCC
Organism: Thermoplasmata archaeon; assembly: GCA_021816385.1. Next base: position 5,665 of record JAKAYJ010000036.1, on the reverse strand, counting down.
ATATTCTCAGGCTTCTCTTTCATCAGTTCTGGAGCACTAAGCGAAATATTTCTTATAATCAGCGGTTCAAGCTTAATGGTTGCAGTATTTTCTTCACTGCCAATTCCCCCTCTTCCAGGATACAGTATCCTGAAATGGAATCTTTATATATACATAATTGAACTGGCTTTCTCAGTCACTTTTCTCGTTGCTCTTGGCCATGGATTCATTTGAACGTTATAATCATGCAAAAAATGCCCGAAAAGGAAAAAAGTAAATAAGCATAATGAAAATGACAAATTAAAGGGAGTGAATTGTATGGAATGTGAATTATGTGGTAAAAAGACCGATCATCTTAAGAAGGTAAAAATTGACGGGGCAGTTATGGCAGTATGCAGTAATTGCGAGAAATTTGGAACTCCAATTGAAAATTACAGGAATAAGCCGGTTGTCAAAAGCGTTTCAAGCTACAGTCTAACTAATACAAGTACCCAACCGGTATTCATACCGCAACAAAAACCCAGGAAGAAGCCAGGTAGAGAGACAGACATAGATGAGCTTGAAATAGTGCCTGACTATGCTGTCCTGATCAGGGAAACAAGAGAAAAAACGGGCTTGACGCAGGATGAATTTGCCGCCAAAATAAAAGAGAAAAGAACATCCATCGCAGCAATTGAAAGAGGGAGCCTTAAACCTGATATAAAAACAGCAAGGAAAATAGAGCTTTTTCTCAAAATAAAACTGGTTGAAAAGTTCTGAGGCGAAACATAAACTATTAATAAAAATTAATAATTGGTGATTTATGAGCAAAGGGGCAAATGTTGTAACTATTTTCCTCATTATTTCTATAATTGTTGGAATCGTGAGCAGCATCCTGTTGACAATTTTCCTGACAGGTTATGAGGCGACTACACAAGGGCAGATTGAGGCAACCTATGCCTCTCCTTTGTATGGAGCAGGAATAGCTTCTGGAGTCTTTACCAGTCTTTTACTGTTCTATCCAGTATTTAAGAAGGGAGACAGGAGTCACCAGTGGGAGGATTTTAGATGAATAAAAAAATGAAAATTGAAGCATTATGGCTTATAGGTGTATTGGTTGTGCTGGGTGCAGCAGCTGGATTAAATATTTATACTACTGGTCTACCTGCGTTTTCTATAGCCACAAAAGAGACGCCCCACACGAACATAAACCCTGACAATCATATCATTGACGTTACCGGGGAGCAGTGGGCATGGATCTTTACAAAGGAAAATGCCACAGGGACGCATACCTGTACTGATTCATTAACCATACATGTCAATACGACTTACACACTGATTGTCAGTTCTTCGAAAGGTTCTCATCAATTTGCGGTTATACACGACCTCTATATAGCACAGTTTGACATCCAGATCTATGCAGTACCAGGGCAGAATAATTCCATAACATTCACGCCAATTCATACCGGTGTGTTCATATTCGAGTGTGTAGAGTACTGTGGGTACGATCATTACCTCATGAGAGGATATTTGACGGTGGTTAAGTAATGTCATCAACCACACTTCTTGTTGAGTTATCCCTGATTCTTTCAATAGGTTTTGCAATTCTATTCTTCATGTATTATAAATACTTGAATGCAAAAACAGAGGCAGACGTTGCAGCAAATGAGGATAATTACTATGATTACGGTTCCTACCTGAGAGAAAATAAGAAGAATGGAGGATTCCTATCTCCAAACAATTTTGTTCTGAATGATTCCAAAAGCATTGGAATGAGATATATAATGAGCGCAATAGTATTCTTCTTCATAGCTGGATCATTCGGCTTGTTGATGAGAGTGAGTCTTGTTGAACCGAATCCAACTCTTTTTGCTGGTAGAGAAGTACTTTACGACGTGCTGACAACAGAGCACTCAATACTTATGATATATATGTGGGCTCTTGGTGGAGCAATGGGAATAGCCTACTATCTGCTTCCTTCATTCCTGAAGGTAAAGGCTGATAAATATGGTTCAATTTCATCTACGGCATTCTGGATATATCTACTAGGCGGTGTCTTTATCCTTCTTTCCAGGACATCCACAAGATGGTATTTCTACCCACCACTCGCTCTTCAGTTGAACCCATATGGAGCTGGAGCTTACAACTGGCTTGCCGTTATAGGTCTGGAAATGATATTCATCGGTATAACAATCGCTGCAATAGTTGTGATAAGAATGATCATAATGGATCGTGGTGATAATGTACCACTTACGAAAATGCCTCTATTTGCATGGAGTGTACTTTTCACATTATTGATGTTCCTGGCCTCTGCACCTTTCCTTATGTCCGCTCTAGTAATGCTGTTCTATGATTTCTTCAACCCCATATTTTTCACCGGTGTCGCAGGTGCAAGTTCTCCACTGTCGTTTGCAGAACTGTTCTGGATATGGGGGCATCCAATCGTATATATTGCAATCCTGCCGGAATTTGGATTGATTTACGAAATTATACCAAAATTCACAGGTAAAAAGATATTCAGTTATACTTCTGGAGTGGTCGGTCTGGCATTATTGATGCCATTATCAGAACTGGTATGGGGACATCATCTACTGAATTCAGGCTTTGGCATTCAGTGGGGATTGTTCTTTTCAACAGCATCATTCCTTGTAGTTATCCCGTCTGCAATCACCATATTCAACTATATAGCATCTATGTGGACTGCGGACAAAATTCGACTCTCAACACCAATGCTGTTTGTAATCAATGGAATATTTGATTTCATAATAGGTGGAATAACAGGGGTTATGCAATCAATGCTAGTCGTGAATATACAGGTACATGGAACATACTGGGTTACGGGGCATTTCCATTTCATCTTCATGGGAATCACTACCGGAATCATCTTTGCCTCAGTATATATGCTGTGGCCAACAATAACCAGGGGCAGGAAGTATGACCAGCGTCTCGCCACATGGCACATGGCCCTAACTGCAATCGGATCATTCATAATGTCAATGGGATGGACCATAGGAGGGTTCCTCGGCATGCCCAGATACGTATCTGGATACTTTGCAAGATTCCAGGTATATCAGGATATTGCTATCGCAGGTGGAGTCATTATCGGAATCGGTCAGCTGTTCTTCCTTGCAAACCTTATAAAGTCCATGCTTGATGAGCCAAGTACAACAACAAACAATGCTTTCGAAGATACATATAACAACGAAGAACCATCACTGGAACAGAAACCAGAACCTCTTGGGAATCCGTCAGCTGTAGGAGGTGAATAATTTGAATAAAGGAAAATTAGGAGTAGTATATGGAATAGTAATAATTCTTCTTGTTGGGTTGTCATTGACATTTGTTCTATCTGCACCTACTTCTTCTGGAGGAGGCTTGATAGACCCAGCTGGACTTAAGGTAAAAGGAACAATAAATGAAACTATATACGCTGATGCAAGTGGATGGAACTATTCTCACGGTCCAATTAATCCAACATTATATCTTCCGCTTGACTACAAGATCTGTTTCACAGTTATAGAGGAAGACAATCTCCCACACACATTAACAATTAATAAGGATAAAAATTATGTTCCTGGAACTGTTCTGACTGCATATGAAAATGCTGCTACTGGTTTAACCATTGTAACAACTGGAGAACTAACACAAATACCCGGTCATCCGGTATCAAAATCCTATATATTCTTCCAGCCTGGAAATTATACATACTGGTGTGAGGTACATCCTACAACAATGCTTGCAAGAATACAGGTAAATGGCACGGCCAGTGGAACAGCATCATCGTCCATTGTATCCCAGCCAATTGCGGGTCACAATGCACATAAAAGCAATGGAAACCCATCTCTGTCACCGTTAAACCTATTAAACACTTTCAATCTTCACAACCTGGTGAAGACTGAAGTTAATTTAGAAGCAAGAGACTTGCCGGTGTTTTAGTTGGAACAGAAATGGAACTTTTCTTTTTTTAACAACATTTTTAAACTTGAGATTACATTTCTCATTGATCTGGTTGCAGTTGCAGGTTTTTTCACATACACAGGATCATTCAAGGATATAATTTTTCTGATTCCACTCCTTGTATCGGGCTCACTTGCCTCAATGGCATCAGGAGTTTTCAACAACATATATGATACAGACATTGATTCAAAAATGGAACGAGTTTCAAACAGGAGAAAGGTTGTTTACAGGAACAAATCAAAGATGATCATTCTCCTTATAGCTCTGTTTGCGACATCCATGATAGTTGGGTTCTCATTTCTCAATTATATTTCAGTCATCTACATAATAGCAGGTTTCCTCAGCTATGCCTTTCTGTATACAGTAGTGCTGAAAAGAAGGACTGACCTGAATATTGTATTTGGAGGAGTTGCAGGAAGCTTTCCTGCACTTGCTGGCTCAGCCGCAATATCAGGAACCGTAACTCCTGCAGCAATATTCATAGCGGTTCTGGTCTTTGTATGGACACCGACTCACTTCTGGTCACTGGCCATAAAATACAGGGATGATTATTCTTCCGCAAATATACCAATGCTACCAGCTGTCAAGGGAGTTGCAGTTACCAGAAAATACATTTTGATAAATTCCATTTTTCTTGCCATAGTAACCATCATTCCATTTGTCTATACACGAATTGGGCTGAATCTCATCTATGGATTGGCGTCTGTTCCTCTGGCACTGTGGATCCTTGTTCCATCATATTATTATTTCAGGCGAAAGGGAGAAGCCAAGGAGTACAGGAAGCTTTTTTCCTATACAAACGGATATCTTACCATAGCTCTGATCTTAATCATAATATCCACTTTTACCATATTGAAATAGATCAATATGGAAAAGAAGGGAACTTTTATTTTTGGCATCTCCATACTCACTTTATCAGTTCTTCTTAATTTCCTGACATACAGGTACAGTAATTTTGGAAAATATTTCTTTTACATCATACTGATTGAGCCACTATTTTCAATCACATTCCTGTCACTTTACGGATTGAATGGAAAGAAAATACTTAGGGGACTGGTTTCGTTGAAATGGATAATACTCCTTGTTTCCGCACTGTTCGTCTGGGTCTATATTATACTGGTGATGAACCTTGGGACAGCTGAAGTATCATATCTAATGGAATCATTCTACTACCCCTCATTCTTTGAGCAAACCATATTTGCACTGGTTGGAATCGAGACACTGAATCTATACTTCAAGCGGGGAACGTCAATAATAATATCAGCCCTATTCTACGAAGGATATTATTTTGTTGTCCTGATCAACGCATTACCTGGATTTCCTGGATGGTATTTCCCATTATTCATACTGGATTCATTTGCCATTGGTCTCATATATATTGGATTATATGCAGTCAGTAAATCGATATACATATCAATGACCTTGCAGATAAGCCTGCTGATGATGGTAATCTTCATACCTCCATTACCTGCAGCTTTCTTCTACACACTCGTGCCTTCATAATAATGCACTAAAATTACAATTTCAAACTTATTGCTTTAGAATGTCAAGCAGATTCATTTTCCGGCTCAATCTCCACTCCAGGATAAAATCTACCACACTTAGGATCACAAGGGAAAACATCAGCAGTAGAAATTCCTCAAAGGTACTGTTTCTCCCCTCTTTCAGGAAGAAAAATCTAAGTCCGTTGGTTCCTGTGACCTCAATATTTATGAACATATCCGTCAGGAGGATCATCACCAGCATCGAC
>JAKAYJ010000035.1 GCA_021816385.1 Thermoplasmata archaeon | reverse complement strand
TCTATTCTTTTTAGTATTTTGGCCCGAATTTCTTAAACATTTCTCTCATAGTATCACTGTCAAGATGAGTATATATTTCAGTGGTACTTATGCTGGAATGACCCAGAAGGGTCTGTATGAATCTTATATCTCCTCCATTCTTGAGAATATTTGTTGCAAACGTATGTCTAAGTGTATGTGGTGTTACCTTTCTGCTGATGCCAGCTTCCCTGGCAATATTCCTTACTATCTTCTCGATTGTTGACGTGTGGAACATTCCTCCCTTGTTGCTGGTGAAGAAATATGGAGAGTCTACATTCCTGTCCAGCCTGGATTTAAAATACTGTTTCAATGATTCCATTACCTTGTCAGAAACTAGGGCAATTCTTTCCTTATCTCCCTTCCCACCGTGTATTATTATCTTTCCTGTGTCGAATTCTATATCTTCAGTTTTCAGATTACACAGTTCACTAACCCTGAGCCCTGAGTTTAAAAGCAGATTAACTATTGTAAAATCTCTCTGACTTTTGCTGCTTTCCTTCAACAGTCTTGAAGATTCGCTCTGGCTGAGGTAAACCGGCATTTTTCTTGATCTCTTAGGTGGTGTCAGATTCTTTGGAATTTTTATATCCTTCACCTTCATGGCATACTTCAGTGCCTGAACCGCAAGATACTGGCTGTTCTTGGAATAATTTCTTTCTGTGGCCAGGTAGAATTTATATTTCTCTATATCACTGGAATCACATTCTTCCAGTGGTTTCCTGATGAATTCCAGGAAAACTTCAAGAAGGAATGAATATTGCTTCACTGTCCTGGGGCTCCTTCTTTCAGATATCATAATGTTCCTGATCTGATTCACTGTGTCCTGTGTCGCCTGATCTGATATCATCAAAACAATATGTTATCAGGGGAATAAAAGGTTATCCTAAAGGAAACGTGGGAATTAGTAAAATTTGATGTTTTTAATAAAAAATTATGTTTTCCTTTTTATTTATAGAATTACTTTAAGGGCCATATCCAGTTGTGGGTCTTTACCTGAAGCAAATTCTTCTGGAGAAACTTCAACCTCTATTGTTGGATCCGTTCCGTAATTTTCCACTCCAAGTCCTACATCAATAAAGCTGAAGGCGTATTCAGGCTGCGTAACAACCGTTCCATCTATGAGCCTTGTCATAGGGTTGATTCCTATAACACCCCCCCATGTTCTTGTTCCGACAAGTTCACCTAGATTCATCAACTTGAACGCGTGACTGAATATGTCCCCATCAGAACCTGCATACTCGTTCGTAACACATACCATCTTTCCCTTGATGCTATAGCTTGGATAGGGTTCAGGTTCCCCGAATCTGGAGATATCCTTTCCAAGAAATTTACGCCCGAGTTTATCCAGGATGAGCTGGGAAACGTGTCCTCCTCCGTTATATCGTACGTCAACGACAAGGTTCTCATAAGTAGTTTCCTCTGAAAATAACCTGTAAAATTCAGTAAACCCAGCTGGACCCATATCCGGAATGTGTATGTACCCTGCCTTTCCCCTGCTCTTTTCATGAACATACTTTTTCTTGCTTTCCACCCAATCCCTGTAAATAAGATTCCTGTGGTTGCTCAGAAGCTTAATTCCATATTCCCTCTCCTTATCATCCTTTCCCGAAACCACAATACTTACAGTATCTTCCTTCTTGTTAAGCAGTGCCTCAAACACACCGTAATCCTGGTTGATGTCCATGCCATCTATCTTTTTTATAAGATCTCCCTCATGTATTTCAATACCTGTGGTCATTAGTGGAGATTTCTCCCCTTCGTTCGATGGGTCCCCGCAATAAATCTTTCTTATATATGCCCCCTCTTCAGTTTCTTCGGTGAATGCACCGAGCCTGCCAGATGGGTAATAGTCAATATTTGTCAGATCTCCACCTATCTCATAGGAATGGGATGTCCCGAGTTCGCCCTGCATCTTCTTAAGAATATCAGAAAGTTCAGCTCTTGTATTAACCTTTGACAGAAGCTTTTCGTATTTCTTTCTCACATTGCTCCAACCAGATAATTTTTCACTGTTCCAGTACCCTTCTCTCATGAGTTTCCAGGTTTCATTGAGCATCTGCCTGAATTCTTCCTTCCGATCTCTCCTAATGTTCAATAATGCAAGATCTACTTTGCCCTTCTCAAGATCCTTGTGATTATCTGCTGTGGAATCAGAATTTATGATGAAATAATCCCCGTTTCTCGCCACAAGAATTTTCTTTCTATCGTCAGATAGGCTGAATGAACTGATCCCATCGATCACCACTCTTTCCTCTCTCTTTGTGAAATCATAGCAGAGAAGAGTCCATTTTCTCTGGGCCTGCCCTCCGAGGCTATAATGCTTTGTTGAACCTTCGATTTTGGTTCTTGTGTAGAATACGACTGAATTCCCTGCCTGAAGCTCACCATAGTTATCTGCATCAATGGGAAAAGACTGAGACTTCATTTTAAGATCTTCAAGCTCGTAGGGCAGTTCAGTATCTTCCTTTAAGAATTTTGGCGGGATGCCAAGAAATGGATTTTGTCCTCCCTTCTTTAGAGCTATACAGTAGGGCTTGAATATTGTCATGAAGCCAAGATCAAATATAAGATTGTCATAGGTGGGATCAAGTGCCCTGTTTGTGAGATAGCTGAGAAACATTCCTGAAGTGTCAAAGGATGGGGAGAAATCAGCTGCTGAAGTTGACGTGGCCTCATATACCTTCTTTTCTTCTATGGAATAAATTCTGATCTGTGATCGACCTGAAGTGAGTCCAAATGAATATGCAACCAGTTTCCCATCCCTGCTGATATCAAAGTCACTCAATCTGCCTCCTGGACTCCTGTCTATGAGATTTTTTGACGCTGTATTCAGATCAACCATGTAAAGCTCGTGCCTGTTGTTGGATATGACAACAGTATCTGACCCTGCTACTATTTTCATATTCATTATAATTCCCATATCCAGTGGAACTGATTTTTCTTCCTTCCCATTTCTCCTGTAAATAACTATACCATCTTCCCCATTGATCTCCTGTACAGTTGCAAACCTGTCACCGTCCATTCTTTCTACTCTTCTTATTCTTCCGTGGAAGGTTGCGTTTAGAGTTACAGGAGCATTCATATATTTCCCCTTGAGAATTCCTCTTCCTCGTGATACAATAGAAATATTTTCTTCATCAAAAAGGCGTATCCTCTCTATACTCTCTGAAACACTGTTGAATTCATAATTTTTTTCTGTGAATCTGGAATCTATCTTGATAGGAATTTTTCGCGCCTTTCCTTCTATAACGTTGAATACATACAGTTCACCAGCAACAGTAAATACAAGGTTGGTACCGTGACCGTTCATGGGCCTAACATCGTGTTCACTGAAATCTGAAAGCTTCTCGATTTTCTTTTCTGAAAAATCATATGCATACACATTTGCTGTACCATCCCTGTCGGTAACGAAATATAATTTTGTTCCCAGTACAACTGGAGAATGAATGTTTGTCTCAATATCCAGCAGTTTTTCAAATTTCTTGCTTCCCTTTAATCTGAACCATACTTTGCCTCTGGTTCCTCCTCTGTAGTTTTTCCAGTATGGCACTTCCATGGTGTTTCTTCCAAGCAATATACCTTTTCCAGAGAACTGTATCGTGTTTCCATATCCATACTCTGACTTTTCCATTTTTCTGGTTTTGAGGTTGATGGAATAGAATTCGGTTATTCCACGTGTAGGCTCATAGATGTCTGAATAAATCATGATATTGCTAGAATCTATCCATCCTGCGATTCCAGTTGCCGGTGATCCTATATGAGTCATCTGTATCAATGATCCTCCTTCAGAGTCACATACAAAAATTTCATTCACTCCGTTATGTACTCCTCTCATTAGCCTGAAAGCTATGTGTCTACCATCTTCAGAGAATCTAGGATTGCTGATAACTCCCAGTCCAGAAACGATCCTTCTTGAATTACCGCCATCCATGTTACTGATAAACAGGTCATCTTCAGAAACGAAGCATAACTTGTTCTCGTGAATATCCGGTTGTAGAATATAATTTTCCATATGGGCTAAGAATGATTTATTATTTTAACCTGCACTTTGTTTATAATAGTTACAAATTTGTGGATTGTTTGATCCACGTTATTTTTAAAACATTAATGTGGTATTTAAAATAGTTTCAAAACTTATAATTGAGTTTGCCATATAGATATATGAAGAAGGAAGAATTTTATGATCAGATAGAAGTTGGCAATAAAAAATACAGTATTGTATCACTGAAAAAGCTCATAAAAGAAGTTCCAAATATAGATAGGGTACCGATGAGCATTAGAATCATCATGGAAGCAATGGTGAGAAATTTTGACGGTGAAACCATAAGAGAGGAGGATTTGAAGAACATATTTTCAAGGACTCCAACGAATCCCGGTGACTTTGAGATACCATTCACGGTGGCAAGAGTCTTGATGCAGGATTTTACCGGCGTTCCTGCAGTTGTGGACCTTGCTTCGATGAGAGAAGCCTTTAAGAAGCTTGGAGAGGACCCGGAGAAGATAGAACCCATAGTACCGGTGGACCTTGTGATAGATCACTCAGTACAGGTAGACTATTATGGTACAGAAGATGCCCTCAAGAAGAATTCAGAAAAGGAATTTGAAAGGAATAAGGAAAGATACAGATTCCTGAAGTGGGCACAGAAATCCATGAAGAATTTGAGGATAGTTCCACCCTCTACGGGTATAGTACATCAGGTAAATCTTGAGTTTCTTGGAAAAGTTGTACAGGTCTCGGAGAAAGATGGTAAAATGACAGCATACTTTGATTCCCTGGTTGGAACAGATTCACACACCACAATGATTAATGGTCTTGGAATCCTTGGATGGGGTGTTGGTGGTATTGAAGCAGAAGCAGCGATGCTTGGCCAGCCAGTAACTTTCCTGTCACCAAAAGTGGTTGGTGTTAATCTGCATGGGAAGCCAAAGGAAGGGGTCACTGCAACAGATGTTGTACTAACACTGACTGAGTTACTTAGAAGAAGCAATGTTGTTGGAAAGTTTGTTGAGTTTTACGGAGAAGGTGTCAAACACCTCGCTCTTCCTGACAGGGCAACCTTATCTAATATGTGCCCAGAATATGGTGCAACATGCGCACTATTTCCAGTGGATGATGAAACAATCTCATACCTTGAACTGACGGGAAGAGAAAAGGAACACATAAATCTTGTAAAGGAGTACATGAAGGCCCAGGGAATGTATGGTGTGCAGAACAACATCCAGTATTCAGAAGTAATTGATCTAGATCTTGAACAGATTGAAAGCACCATTGCGGGACCAAAGCTTCCCCAGCAGATGGTAAAACTTGAGGATTCTGAAAAGTCATTCCTTAAGTTTCTTGAGACATCGGGTGAGTCTCATAAGGATGGAAAGAATGGGCAGGTTCAGGTATCTTTGAAAACTGCATCTATTCAGCTTAAGGGAAAAAAAGTTGATCTGACGGACGGTGACGTAGTAATTGCAGCAATCACAAGTTGCACAAACACCTCCAATCCGAGAGTTATGGTTGGTGCAGGATTACTGGCCAGGAAGGCAGTTGAATTGGGCCTTGCGGTAAATCCTAAAGTAAAGACCAGTCTCGCACCCGGCTCAAGAGTAGTATCCCAGTATCTGGAAAAGAGCGGACTTCAGCAATATCTGAACAAACTTGGATTCGATCTCGTTGGCTTCGGATGCACAACCTGCATTGGAAACAGTGGGCCACTTGAAAAACCCATTGAGGATGCAATTGTTAATAATGACCTTTATACAGTTTCAGTACTATCAGGAAATAGAAACTTTGAAGCAAGAATCCACAGGAACGTGAAGGCAAATTATCTTATGTCACCTCCACTGGTAGTTGCCTTTGCACTTGCTGGAACCATAAATATAAACATGAGGAAAGAGCCACTTGGAAAAGATAAGAATGGGAAAGACGTATTTCTAAAAGATATATGGCCATCAGATGAAGAAATTAACAGCGTCATCTCAAAAGTCCTGAAGGAAGACCTTTACCAGAAGAATTATTCCAATGTCTATGGATTCAGTGAGTTGTGGAATGAAATGGATGCACCAGAGGGTGATCTTTACAGGTGGGACGATAAGAGCACTTATATCAAGAATCCTCCATTTTTCGAAAACTTTTCATCGAAATTGCCAAAATATGTAAGAGATATAAATGGTCTCAAATGTCTTGCTGTCTTCGGAGATTCAGTGACTACTGATCATATATCACCAGCTGGTTCCATATCAAAAAATAGCCCCGCTGGAAAATATCTTGTTGAAAAGGGTGTCAAACCTGAAGACTTCAATTCATTTGGCTCAAGAAGGGGAAACCACGAAGTAATGATGCGGGGAACATTTGGGAATAACAGGATTTCCAATAAAATGGCATCGCAGGTTGGCCCATATACAAAGAAAGCGAAAGATGGAGAAGATGTGTGGATATTTGATGCATCCATGGACTATGTAAATGATGGAAACGGCTCAATCGTATTTGCAGGAAAAGAATACGGCACAGGTTCCTCAAGAGATTGGGCAGCAAAGGGACCATATCTTCTTGGCGTAAAAGCAGTTGTCGCAGAGAATTATGAAAGAATCCACAGAAGCAACCTGGTTGGAATGGGAGTTCTTCCCCTTCAATTCAAAGAGAAGGAGAATTTTGAATCTTTGAATATAGATCCATTTTCAGAGTTTGATCTAAAGTTGCCAGAAAAACTATCTCCACATGCAAATGCAACACTGAGCTTCATGAAGAAAGATGGAAAAGCTGGAAAAATTGAAGTTGAAATAAGGCTTGACACTCCTGTGGAAGTAAAATATTTCAACAACGGAGGAATCCTTCAGAATGTTATGAGGAAACTCTTATAACAATTTATTATAAAAATACATAAAACTGCGAAATTTTTAAAAAATTGAGGAATTTTTTGGTAAATTTATTCCCTGTATATATTGAAATCAAGTTCAGGAGTTGCTTTCTTTGCAATATCGTTGAGCTTTGGCTCAATCTCCTGTAATTTCTCTTCTTCTACCGGGATATATTTCATTTTTCCCTTGGACATCATGTACGATCCTGGGCAGAGAACGCCTTCCTTCACGATAATTGCATCTGCGTTAAGTGTCAGAATTCCAGCCATTGCTCTTTCCTTTCCCTGAAACGGAGAACCGAAGCCGGGATTTTCATAAAATTTCTTCTGCTTTGTCTCTGTATCTATCTCCACAATTGTATTACCATACTCCAGAGGAGTTAATACGTCTTCTTCGTCGACTACTGCTATAACCTTCATAGATGTCCATGCCAAATTGATTTATTAACTTTATTAATCATTCCTTTATAACCATAATGTGCGTACTCTTTACATTCTCTCACATGACCTGAGGATACATGATAACAAGGTTCTTCAAGAAGCAGCAGAAAGAAATGACATAATCTTCCCAATTTTTCTAAAGGATCCGAAAATTGAAAAACTGAGTGGAGCAAGCCTTTGGTGGGTAAAGAGCAGTCTCATAGATCTGGCACATAAATTTGGAATAGAGAGAGTACCCATTGTTGAGAGTTCTGGAGATTATATACCTGTTCTGAAAGAAATTATAGTCACTAACAGAATTGAAAGAATAGTTTCCCAGTCCGTGCCCTATGCTAGAGTAAGAAATGCTTTTGGGGAAATTCATGAATATTTTATAAGCAGGGGTGTGGAAGCTAAGATGTGTCAACCCAATAATCTGCTATCCGATGAAATGATTATGAATATGAAGATCAATTTTGGAAATTTCAAACAGTTCTACAGATCTGCAATGGATATGAAATTTGATCTTGATGAGGGATATACTGAAGATTTACCTGAGTTTAGTGAGACCAATGTCATAAACAGGAAAATAGAATTTTCATCGTGGGAAAGGAATTTGGCAAAATACTGGAATACTGGTGAGGAGGCTGGAAGCATGGCTGTTGAGAGGTTGATGGAAGGTGGTCTGGAAAATGAAAGTGCTGGACTTTCTCCTTATATAAGGCATGGACAGATAAATATCAGGAACCTTTGGGGGATAATTTCCAGAGGCGAAGATGAGGAAGTTGGTATAATTAAAAGAAATCTTCTATGGAGAGAGTTTTTCTATTGTTCCTATGCGAGAAGGCCAGATAGTGGCATATTATCAATAAATAGAAGGATGGACAGTTTTCCATGGTCTGGACAATGGAAAGATCTGATCGACTGGAAGGAGGGGAAAACAGGTTTCCCTATAATTGATGCCATCATGAGAAAACTCTGGCAAACAGGGTGGATTGATAACAGGAAGCGCCTATTAGTATCTGATTTCCTGACGAAGCTGGATCGTATAAAATGGACATATGGTGCAGAATGGTTCATGGATACTCTGGTGGACGCAGACGAGGCGAACAATTATTCATCCTGGCAATGGGTCAGCGGCTGCTCTGACTTTTCATGGGCATACTTCAGGATCTATAATCCATTGAAGAATGGCGCTGAAATAGATCCGGAAGGAAAATTCATCAGGAAATGGGTTGAAGAATTGAGTGACTGCCCTGTTGAATCCATCCATGACCCTGAACATATGAATGAAGGGAAATGCAATAGGTATAGAAGACCGGAATTGACATACAAAGAAATGAGAGAGAAATCACTTTCAGTTTATAAAAAATTCATTGGAGAAGGAGAAAAGTCAATTGATTAAAATTAGTGGTGGGAAATTAATAGTAATCCTTCAGGCTCACACCATATTTCGGTATCTCAATGCCTGATCCATTTTCTATGTGCCCGATTTCCCTTATGGATACACGATTCCTTAGCGTGCTTACGAAATCATGCTTACTGTCGGCGTCAATAACAACTACGTAACCTGTTCCCATGTTAAAAATTTCATACATTTCAGAATAAGACAGGTTTCCAAGGTCCATTAATCCGGTGAAAACTGGTTGGGGTTCGACAGGATCGTCTATGACATATTTCATATCCTTCATTCTCACAAGGTTCTTGAAGCCACCTCCTGTAATATTTGCCATACCCTTTATATCAACAAGATTGATTATATCAAGAATTTCTCTAACATATATCCTGGTTGGTTCCAGTAAAACATCTGATACTTTCCTGTTGTACCCCGGAAATGTTTCATCCATTCCTAGACCCTGTTCTTTTATAATTTTCCTGACAGTTGTAAAACCATTTGAGTGAAGGCCGCTACTCTGTAAACTGTATACAAGATCCCCATCTTTTATTGTTTCGCCCGTAGTTATCTGGTTTTTTTGAGCTATACCGATCACTGAGCCTGAAACATCAATGTCTCTTACAAGATCTGGAATGAGGGCAGTTTCACCTCCAACAATAGAAATGTTTGCCATTTGGGCGCCTACATTGAGACCCACACCAATTTCCTTTGCGATATTTACATCGGTGTCCTTAAGCGATATATAATCCACCATAGCGATTGGCTCTGCCCCAATTGTTATTGTATCATTAACATTCATTGCCACACAATCTATGCCTATCCCTTCCCATTTATTTGCCTCTGCAGCTAACAAAACCTTGGTTCCAACCCCATCGGTATTAAAAGCAAGCGCAATGTTTCCAAGATCGATCAGAGATGTAAATCCTCCGCTTGGGCCAATTACCTTGAAATCATCCCTTCTATATTTGAGTTGCCTTACAAGAGTGCTGACGAATTCCCCTATACCTTTTCTGTCTAAAACCTTGTCAGAGGATCCTTTCATGTTCCCATATTACATTATGAGTTAAAAATATATCAACAATCTTTTATAGTTATCATCCAAAACGCATCAGGAAAAGTGCGATTTTAGTTTTGCTATTTCTATGTTGATGTAATAACTCTGGATAAGTGTGTTTATGGTTTTATTTATGTAGCTTTCAATTCCCGATTCCTCCCGAGTTTATTGAATCCACAATGACTTCCTGCCCAAAATTAATATAGCTCACAAACGTTAAATAACATTCTAATAATATGGGTTTAGGTGATAAAGTGGTAAAACTCGAAGATCTGGATTACAAACCAAAACCAATAGATGAAAATTTTGCTGAAGACACAGAAAACTACCCTGTAACAGGTAAGCATCACGACCATGATGTCAGGGCTGAAGGTAAGCAGAGAATGGACGCGGATGGAAAGCCCTTTCCCA
>JAKAYJ010000034.1 GCA_021816385.1 Thermoplasmata archaeon | reverse complement strand
CCATCAGAGGACACGCCGGTCATATGGAGAGGTGCTCTAAGGCACAAGGCGGTCCAGCAGTTCCTCGAGGACGTTGTTTGGAAAGGTACAGATTACGTTATAATGGACTTTCCTCCGGGAACTGGGGATGAGGCTTTATCTGTAGGGCAATTGGTACCGGATGCGGATGGCGTAATAATCGTAATTACACCCCAGGATGTCGCAATCATTGATGCCATTAAGGCAATAAATTTTGCCAAACAACTCAAGCTCAAGGTTATAGGGCTTGTGGAGAACATGAGCGGTTATGTCTGCCCGCATTGCGGTGAAACAGTGGACATATTCGGAAAGGGCGGTGGAGAGAGCGCTGCAAAAAAGTACGGGGTTCCATTTTTGGGAAGGATTCCGATCATTCCTGATATAGTGAAATTGGCTGACGAAGGAATACCTGCCGTTATTAGGAATGATTCTCTCCGCGAAATCTATGATAGTATTGCCAAATCCATAATTGATACCGTTGAGGTCAGGAGTAAGTAATTATTCGTTTCCAAATATGAGAAGGCGGATCTCATACACAGGTTTAACAAATTTTCAGAACCCATAATGGACTGAGAATTCCGTGAAATCAATTTTCCGGTATGTCATTGCTCTCTGATGTATACATTCAACGAGCAAGTAGCGGACCAGGCACCCAGGAGTATCGCCTCTACAGTTTCAGGAACTGCGAGACCCACCCCGCTTATCTTTAAGACAGAGAAGACCTGAAGAATGCCAACGATGATCACCGCAAGTGCTATGATTGCCATCACAACAGAAATTTTTGAAATTGATCCAGGAAAATAGTCATTTCTCAACACGAACAATATTATTGCTATGGGAAACACGATGAAGTAAATGAGGGCAAATATCAGATGAAGATCATAGGGTGAATTCTCATTGAACACACCCACAAGACCAAGGGAAATACCGGATATGAAGAGAAGAGTAAGTGAACCCCTCTTCTTACGTAGGATTCTGTATAGTACATATATAAAAACGGAGTTCATTGCAGCTTCAAAAATCAGAGATCCATTGAAGATATAAGAGTAAGGATGAACCCCGAGATCAGACAGTGCATTTTTGCTCCACGAAAACCAAGGAGACAGGTATATATCTACGAAAATCGCGATAATTGTTACTACCGGACCAATGGTACCGGCAAGGATCAACGGTTTCTTACCCACATTAACTAAACATCGCTCCATTTATATATTTTTCTAATCGCTTTTAAATTCATTCAAAAAGGCGTTCTATGGTAAAATTCTAAGGATTCCTGTTATTCATGTTATGTGTTGATGAATTTTTAATAGATATCAACTGATTGCCCGTGACCAGAAAAAAGAAATTACATTTATAAAACTAAAAAGTCAGATTATCAACACCGCTGACACCAGTGTGTAGTGTGGAAACATTCAGATTTTTAGGAACACTCCGCACGTGAGGTGGCTCTGTAAAGAAGAGTAAAAAACCATCCTTTGACAAATGTTTCCATGACAATCAGGATGATTTTTTGACACAGGTTATTAGGAATGGAAACCGTGAGCCTTCAGGGTGCACAGATCATTTCCTTTGGGAAAGTGGAACGTAGGCCCTAGGTTCAGGGCCTGTATAGACTGCCCTTGGCCTTATGAGCCTTTGTTCTTCCTCAACGTACTCAATGAAATGTGCCTGCCATCCTGTTACCCTGGACAGTGCAAATAGACCTGTATAGATATCATTTTTCAGTTGAAATCCAAGCGAAAGGTATACGAGACCAGAGTAGTAATCCGTGTTTGGAAAAATCCTCTTTGACGAAAACTGCTTAAGACCAAGCTCCTCAAGCCTGGTTGCAATGTCGTATAACTTCTTTGCCTCCCTGTTGCTTTTAATAAGCTCCTCTGATCTTGATTTGAATATCTTCGCTCTTGGATCATAGGTCCTGTATACACGGTGACCGAACCCCATGAGACGGCTCTTTTCCTCTATTACATGCTTATGAAACCAAGAGTCAACCTTGTCGACTGATCCAATCTCAGAAAATTGAGCTATGGCTGCTTCAGCAGCACCACCATGCAGAGGGCCCTTCAGTGCTGAAAGAGCTGCCGTTATTCCTGAGTATAAATCCGAGAGTGTCGATACAGTGACAAGACCTGCAGTTGTTGATGCTGGAACCTCGTGGTCCAGGTAAAGTATAATTGCTGTGTTCATTGCATCTTCCTGTGCAGGGGTGGGGTCCTTTCCAAAGGCGGCCTTAAGAAAACTTCTCGCATAACTCTTTGAATGCTCAGGGAGAAGTGTTTCCTCACCATTTATATGCCTGTGGATGACGGCCGTTATGGCAGCCATTCTTCCTATTATCCTTGCTGCCACGTTTCTGTCCGTCTCCTTATTCCATTTAAAATCCTTTTCCGCAGCTGCCATTGAGGCAAATGCAGCCATCTGCATTGCAACTGCATCTGAGGTTCTTGGGAGATTTATAATGGAGTTGACAACATAATCAGGAAGATTGTAACCCTCCTCTATCCTCTCCCTGAAACCCTTAAGCTCTTCGGCATTTGGAAGCTTTCCGTAAAGGAACAGGTACTGAATTTCTTCAGCCATTGAGTTTGAAGCAATTATATCCTCAATGGAATAACCTCCATATCTTAGGATGCCTCTCTCTCCATCTATTGAGGTAAGTCTTGTCCACTTTATATCAACGTCTTCGAGTCCCTGACTAACAGATTCTGTGTTGACCATGATCACACCTTCTCCATCATTCTTTTTAAACATAAGTAGTTAGTCCTTAAAATATTTTTATTTACAATTGTTAATATATAATTGTTATATCTTCCATGAACGAGCCATCTACATGTAAATACTCATGAAATATACTCTTAAATCCCTATGAACTATCTTTTTTGAGGAGCGAGAATCTGGCTTTTCAGGATAGGAGGAACAAATCTATCAAGTAAAGTGAATTGATTTCTGGAGATAAAGGAAAGGATTAAAAGTTAAGTGTAATGCTTTGTTGCGATGCATCCATTGAGGATCATAAAATATCCGGGATCAAAGGGAGCATTATTACCTCATATTTCGAACGCTTTTAAGGAAAGCGGATGTTCAGTGTTTGTCGATGTATTTGGCGGATCCGGCATCGTATCACTTAACATGGATGCGAAGAAAATTATCTACAATGACTTAAATCGTGAACTGGTCAACATATTCAAGTCCATTAAGGCAGACAGGCAATTGGAGATCTATGGAAAACTTAAGGCCCTTCTCTCTGTTGGGCAAATACAGCAGAAAGATAGATATGGCAGCCTGGTAACTGAAACATACAGTGCAAGGCAATACAACAGAACGTTAAGGGAAAGGATTGAGTCCATGACAGCCAATTCTGCGGTAAAATCACGTTCTGGAGAAGGCGAATTGGCGAAGGCGTTCATCTCCATATGTAAGTTTAGTGTTTCCTTTGGCGGGCTGGGAAATGGATATGCCACAGGAAATGAGAAGTCTCCTCACGCATATCTTGAGAGGACAATGAACACCTATTCGGAAATCAGAAGAAGAGTCTCAACCTGGGAGATAGAGTGCGAAGATTTCAGGAAAATAATTGAAAAATACGATTCTCCTGAAACATTTTTCTTTCTTGATCCGCCATATCTGTCCGGAAAATGGTATTCTGATGATTTTGTCCCCGGTGATTTTCTGGAACTTGTGGAAATGTTAGGAAATATATCAGGAACGTTCCTCCTTGCACTGGAATCAAAAGTTAGCGGCTATGATAAGTTCAATTTACATAAATATTACAAGGTCGGGATCACCACGTCAACCTCAAAACGATCTGAGCCTTCCAGAACCTTTGGTCTTTTTACGAATCTTTACAAGAAAAGTGATTCCCAGAATCATCAGGGATGACAGGAGGAAAATCCGATTTAACTGTCTCCTTTTTAAGAGACTTAAGAGACGATAGAGTATTTACTTATTATGGTAAGAATGGAGATTAAAGTAAACAAGGGAAAATCAAAAAAGCAATTCAATCGGCAGGCTCTCCACCACCTGTTGTTCTTGCACTATTATGATATTATTATCATTGGAAGTGAAAATGAATGTTAAAATGTTTCCCATGCTGAAGGAAACTATGGAAAAGTTGTGCAGATCAGGCAGGCAGTATCACACTGCATAAGAGATTTAAATGAAGGTCATAGCATACAAGAGAACCTAACATCTGTTTGATTGTGATGCTATAAATCTGGCATTGAAAAGCATGCAGGTGCCGGGATTTGAACCCGGGTCGAAAGCTTGGAAGGCTTCCGTGCTGGACCAGTCTACACTACACCTGCATTCTCAGTGGTAATGATACATCGTTAGGATGAAGGTAAGGAGAGGTAGAATATGTATTCTGTTGTCGTCCCATGAGACTGCATGATTATCTCCCCTTCCCAGTACTGGCCCGCAGTTGGAAGATACGTCAGATTGAAATACAGCATGTTAGAAGAGGTGAAGTGAACTGGGGTGGACGTAGCGGTATGTTCAAGATCAGTAGAGGAAGGTGGTCCAGAGTAAATGAGCTGATTCATTGATACAGACGTTATGGGATAAAGATAGGTTATGTTTGCCCGATAGCTAACGTCCCCAACATACCATGCAAATACATTGGTCCCTGTGGAATTCACAATTTCCCAACCTGAGCTCGTATGGACCTCCAGGGAAGAGACCTGCGGTCCAGATGCAACTGTAATTGGTGGATTCAGGAATATGATCCAGAAGACGATCCATGTTAGCAGCAACTCCATGACCATGTAGAAACGGTGGCTTCCTATCTTTGGTATCTTTATGTTCAGTGCCCTTAATATCTGTCTAAGGAAAAGTATAACCCCAAAAAAGGCAAGGATTGAAAAGTACCAGAGGTGAATTGTTTCAAGGTACCCGGAGAACAGACCAAGGGCTGCACCTATGAGAAACATTATAACAATAAGTTTGGCGCGATCCTTCTCGGTTTCGATGAATTCTCGTTCGTTGAACTCGGGAAGCGTTAAAAGCTCATCATCTTTTTCATTTGCCATTGGACACACCTGATTCGATGTTTATTAATGAATTTAACGAGGCGGAAGGATTTTCAGCCATTATTACGCCTGAAGAGACAAGTATTCCATAAGCACCCAGTTCCAGTGACATTCTGTAATCCTCATTGTTCTTTATACCTGCACCCACCAGGACCCTCACACCTGAAGACTCTCCTATTTTTACCACATTACTTACAATCTCAGGTCTGGCTTTTGAAACCGATATGTTTCCTCCGATCAGTTCAGGGGGTTCATAAGCAATAAATTCTGGATTCAGTGGAGCATATTTGCGTGCCTTTGCTTCGCTGTCCACGCATAGTACGATACTGAAGTCAAGTTCCCTTGCCCTTCCAATTGTCTCAGCAATGACAGGATCCGGAACGCTGAATTCTGAATGATTCAGCAGTGACATGGTAATTCCCATATCCATCAGGGACTCCATAGATATCTTTCCAGTGTAAGGGCCGTAAGTAACTGGATCAACGTGCTGTGCCATTATCTTTCCGGGAAAATCAGTTACTGCCCTGTAAAGATCCACGGGAGAAAGGGCAAACAGAACATTCTCATTCATGGCATCTGCCATTGCCTTTAAAATCATAATGGAGCCTTTTCCCGTGCTTCTGGAGTAATGTTTGAAATTAACAATGGCAAACCCTCTTTCCATCTGATCTACCAGATTAAATAATCTCATATAAGTTGCATGATTGGAATCAATTCTGTAAGCACTGGTATTTCCTGAACCAGTCAACCTTTCTTTTCAGCCTGTCAACCATGTTTTTCGGTTCACCGTGTCTTGCATGTTCATGTGAATCTTTCTGGTATCTCACAAGAACGGCGGGAACACCGTTGTGAAGCAGTGAAGTATACATCTGTTCGGATTGCTCGATGGGGCATCTGTAATCATTCTCTCCATGGAGGAACATGGTTGGTGTCTTTACTTTTTTAACCTTGCTTATTGGGGATAGTTCAAGAAGTCTCTTCATACCGTCTTCAGACCACGGATCCTTTATCCCAGATTCAACCGCATTGAACCAGAAACCTATGTCGCTGGTACCGCACATGCTCATGAGATTGGACACACATCTTTCGGCAATTGCGCATCTAAACCTGTCTGTCTTCACAATGGCGTTGTTGACCATAAAGCCACCATAGGAACCTCCTGTTATGGAGAAATTTTCCTTCAGGCCAAATTTTTCCTTTGCATGATCAATGAAACTTATGAGGTCCAGGAAATCCATGCCGCCCCAGTCACCAACACATTCTTCCGCGAACCTGTCGCCGTAACCGGCACTTCCTCTAGGATTACCAAATATTATATTGAAACCATTTTTGAAAAGATAGTTGAATTCAATAAAGAAAGAATTTCCGTAAGCAGTATGTGGTCCGCCATGGACAGAGAGGATGCTGGGCTTATCCTTTCCCGAGAGCATAATCCACGCGTCCATTCCGTCCACATTCATGTGTTCGGGAATTTTTCCTGATATGTCCGGATTTAAATCAAGGATACCGTTGAAAACAATTACACAAGGTTTCTCAAATGAACTGTAAATGTAACCCAAGATTCCGTCCCTGATGTCAAAGCTGGAAACAGATATGTCATCAGGAGTAATCCTTTCAACCTTATCACAGATCCTGCACACGTGGGAAGACGCACCCGACTGTCCTATGGTATAAAATGAACCATTGGAGTATAGCAATGTGCCGGAACCTGCGGCAAACAGATCACTGAGAATATGGTTTCCTGTTGTGTTTTCCACATCCAAGGTCCTTCCTTCCTCGGGAATGATCAGTTTCCCCGATGTCCAGGTCTTGAGTCCATCCCGGTTTCCGGTATAAGCTATCTTACCGTCATCAGATAAGCATACAGATTCAACGCTACCTTCCCCTGATGTAATTCTTTTAATCTGCCCCGTGACATCGTCGAATTCAAATACGTTGCACATCCCAGTATCATCATTGCCCTCTGTTGATGCAAACACCAGTCTCTTCCCATTCGATGCAACGTCAGTTACATCGAATTTTCCTTCGGCAGCCGTCTTTGATGAACCATCTGGATACAGAATCAGCAGTTTCTGCCTCTGCCTAAGGAGCCCTTTTGAATCAGCACGGTATCTTAGCGTGGTAGCTTCAAAAGGATCGTCGCTGTTCCACTGGTCTTTGCATATCACTGCTATGGAATCACCATGAAAAACATATTTCGTTATAACTTTTGCATTGAATACTTGTTTTGGCTCCTTTAATCCATCTATAACCATTATTTCTTCTCCGGATTCATCATATTTTATATAGAACAGTTTTTCATTGTTGATCTGTGGATATCTTTCCCTTCCTCCGAACGTTAACCTGATCTTTTCTTTTCCATCGAAGCAGTAAATTGATGATCTATACTTTGATCCCTCAATCCAGTTCTCTGTGAAATAAATGATTCCGTTATAAACAAAGGGATCGGTTGCTAATCGGATTCCATACCACTTTTCCGGGTCTTCCATGGAAAGTGAACGTTTGCACCAATAAAAGGGAGTTGATGTTCAGTCATTGTATCCCTTCTTTCATGCGGAGACTAGGCTCTATCAACGTCATTGAAGTTGATGCAACTTGCATATGTTGATTCATCTTTCACCATGTCTTTCTTTAATTGAAATTGTATCAGCATCTTCCAGGACTTTATGGTTAAATAATCTATTTGGATTGTAAGATGACAAATTGAATCATTTTCTGCCGGGGCTTATAAGCTTCCTTAGTGTAATGTAGGCTGCCCCTGCTGTAAGCATTTTCTTGCAGAGGTCAGGGGAAAAATCAAAAATAAGATGCTTCAGAGGGGAAATAGCTGGATCATACCTATCAGCATGGATTTCGTACCTGTCATCATATTCAACAACATGGATGCCAAGTGTTCCCCCCTCCCTTGGGCCTTTAGATCTCCAATCTGCTGTTTGTCCATTGGGTTTTCCAACAGACCTGAAAAATAATCCAGAGTTTTCGGGAAAAACGTCACACTGATCCTTAGTTAGTGCCATCTTTCCATCTATTATTACGCTGGCTGAAATTAAGTTCCAGAGATCGCAGATGTAATTGTTCATATACTGTTCATATACTATACACTGCTATGCAATTGATCTATCTAATTTTTTTCTTGGTTAAGAGTAGGTTTGGCAAAATAAATAAAGCCTAAATTCTAGGTATTACATATTTATATGCGCCAGAAATACTTTTTTTGATGTAAAATGGCTGGATTTATTGACGATTTGGCTTTTGAACTGTTTACGCTGTCATTGGTTGGCGTTATATCACTGTATATGACGACATCGGTGTATCTTGCGTATAGGAAGGGTGTTAAGGACATTGAAAAAGTGTTAAGACCAGGGGCATATCCCCTTGGAATTCTTGGCGGTATCATTACCATCATGAGCATATATGGAGAAATGACTTGGCCTCTGCCATCAAGTTACAACATCCTGTTCTATGATCCGTACCTGATGCTCGGCCTTATACTTGTGATGATGTCGGTTTCCATAATACTCAATCAGAAGTTACAGTATGTTGGCGTAATTGCTCTCTTTGCAGGTCTAATTGCGATATACTATGGTGTATCAGCGTATACGGACAAAATGACAGCAAGCCCAATTGCAATGCTAGGTCTTTACATTGCCTTTGGTCTGACCGGAGTTTTCACATATCCGGCAACACTGATATACGATACTCTTCCCGGTAAAGAAAAGGTCTCAAAGGCATGGACGGTGACACTTGTAATCTTCTGGATCGGATTGGTTGTTTCCGCTGTTCTGGCCTCTGTCACTGGAGTTCCTGCCGTAAGTCAGCACTTGATTTCTCCACCATAATATTGCAGGAAAAATTTTTTTAACATTTTATAAATTTTATTTTTTTTAGCATTTCAATCAGATTCAGACCCGAAAACATGGAATCGATCATAACTATTGAGGAATGACCAACTGTATATACTCACACTGTATGATCAAAAGATGAATTCAAAGCACTTTTACTAACAACGAGAGAGACAAAGAACTACCCGAAGTATATGCTGCTCCAGGGTAAATTATGCCAATTAGTTTTTTGAATTATAAGAGCGCTTGAATCTTTACTTAATGCAGTTATATTACAAATGTGAAAGCCAAGAGTTGCTGGGCAATCTATATAGATTCACCAATACATATAAATACAGGTATTGTGATCATCCATCAATGGCATCTAAGAATGTTATAATTGCTATAGTAGTCGTTGTAGTGGTGGTGGTTGCTGCGGTCTCTGTTGTGGAATTTTACCATCCCAGCAAGATAGCTCATCCGTCAGTGTTTACAGACGTTTCCCAGACTGCTGCCCCTGATCATCTTGATCCGGCATCTGGTTTCTTTACAACTGATGAGCCTTTATTCACTGCTATTTACCAAGAGCTAGTTGAGTTTAATGGTACGAGTCTTAAGGTAGTGCCTGTGCTAGCACAGAATTATACAAATTACAACAACCAGAACTACACCTTCACCATAAGAAGCTATGCGAAATTCAGCAATAATGAACCCCTTAACGCAAGCGACGTATGGTTCTCCATATACCGTGGTATAGTTATGGCCCAGGGACCTTTCACCTCTGATTATCCGGGAATACTGTTCAATGCAACCAATTTCGGTAACATCGGAATAGCACTTCCCTGGGGAGTGAGGGCAGCACTTGTGAACGCAGGATTCACCCTTTCAGGGAACTTGTCCACTCAGTACACACAGGCAGTAACCTTCCTTGATAATATACTCTCCAACTTCAATTATAATGCAACTGACATGAAGGTCATGGAGTATCCTCATCAGGCAATAGTTGTTAAATCAAACGATGTTGTTGAGATAAATTCCATGGTTCCTTACCCGTTCATGCTGCAGGATCTTGCAGGATGGTGGGGAGCGGTCATTTATCCAGCATACATTGATCAGCATGGCGGTGTTGTTTACAACACTGAGAACTCCTACGCCAACCTGAATGGTACCATAGGAAGTGGCCCATACATGTTCAAGAGCATAGCAACTGGTTTCTCGACCATTGTTATAGAGAAGAATCCCAATTATTGGGCAGCTGGGCAGACTGGTGTCCCATCTGTTGCTCAACCTGGAAGCATACCTGAAATCGCCATAGAGTACGGTCTCAGTCACACTGACAGGCTTGAGGACTTTGATACAAATGCATCCGCAATTTCAACCATTGCTCCAAGCTCATTCAAATCCATGATAAACGGGTTCTATAATTCAGCTGACAGGAATGGAAATCT
>JAKAYJ010000033.1 GCA_021816385.1 Thermoplasmata archaeon | reverse complement strand
CCGATCTAGTCATTGTCAATGACACCATTTCTTATGATGCCGCAATGGCCGTGTGATGTGTATTCGCACATGCAAAGATCCGTTATAATGATCCCAGAATAATTTTCCTTGAGGATCTTTATGGATTTCTGGATTACCCCATCCGGATCGTAGCTGGAAGAACCAAGCTCATCCTTGTCTTCCGGTATGCCGAAGAGAAGTATTGCACTTACGCCCAGCTCATCGAGGTGCCTTGCATAATCACCAATTGAATCCATACCATATCTGTATATGCCCGGCATTGAATCGATGCCCTTCCTTCCCTTGAGGGACTCATCAATGAAAACAGGCATAACAAGCCTGTCTGTTAATATACGTGATTCAGCAGTCAGCTCTCTTATCCTTCTATCATATCGATTTCTCCTAAGCCTGGTTTCGGGAAACATATAAGGTATAGCATTAATGCCAATTTATACTATTTCAGTTTTTATCTGAGAACAGAGCTCCAAGAAATAAGCAAACAGCTGACCATTCTATGTTGTTATTTAACAGGAAAATTATGGGGAAAAGTGGAAATGAACAATACTTTGATCATGGATTGATCACATAATTACGCCTCTAATGATCTGTTAAGGCGATTCTATAACATTGTGATCGTAAGTTCATCATGATTGCGGAGCAAAAAAATTTCATTTGTTGTCACAGAGGATTCTCATAAATGTCTTGAAATCTCATTACTGTGGAAAAGCAACATTCTACAGATATTTTTTGTCTAATGATTCATAGAATGCCATAAATGAAATTCTCATCCTAATGATGTACAGATACCAAAGGATACATATGATTATAAAGCCCAGAAAATAAGGCGATCCTGCAAATTCATGGGCTTCTGCTCAAAGTATACTGAATCTGCTGACAGGAAATGCCGTCATCCAATGAATGCACTGGATCGTCTAAAAAACTAGTTAGCACTTATGTTTCTCTTTGTTTGATTTGTAGATTTAAATACGTAAATGAGCAATAAGACAGCAAACAGCAGGGAAAGTATGAAACCCGTTGACATTAGAAACGAGTTGATGTTATTCTGCCCATTGAAAAGGAATAATAACCCATCTATGCCGGCAAGCAGAACCGACAAAAAGAGACCTATGGCACTGAGCAAAGTTCTCAAACTTCCAGTTCCTATGGAAAGAAATAATATGCCCAGAGATACGAGTCCTATTAATATTCCAAGGAACATGTGAGCCATTACTATGGGAAAGCCACCATACGGTCCATATCCCATCATGAAGAAGGGAGACATAACTGGTATTGATACGAAAAGATTTATGTACATTCCAAGAAGGAACTGAATGAATAGAAAAACAAAGAGAATTATGACCATGGCTGACAGACCATCGGCCATCATCCTTCTCATTGACTTCATTAGAGGCAGTAATGATTAGACGTTATTAAGCATTGATATGCTTGTATAAGTAACTTGGGATACGACTGTACAATCTGAAATTGTAAATTCTGTATGTATACAAACCATGCAATGATTGAGTGAAAAGGCTCAGAATATTACTGCATTATCACGCTAAGTAAAATTATGCACAAAGAAGATAAGAAGCAAACTTACAGAATTGACGAGGTTCACTACAGCCTTTTCCTTACCTTTATTTAAACCTCATTATGAAGCTTAATTATGGGCCACCCTTCTTTGTCGTTCTCAACTGTCGTAACAAAGAGTCTTGACGGGTCATGGTTCATAGTAACATAGCCGTAAACGTCATTCAGATGTATGATGTAGTTGGCAAAATGGAAAATCTTGCTGTACTGTTCATCATCTGAAATGATAACCACAAGTCCCATGGACCTTATCTTGTTTACAAGGTTAAGAAAATCTCCATAGAAATTCTCACCGTATACGAATGAGAGATAATCGGTTGAGAATATGAAAACCTCCGGAGCATTGGTGTTAGACATGTAAAAATCAATGACCTCCTGGGGGAAATCCTCACTCATGCTCTTCCCATTCATATTTATTATGTAGGGACTGCTCCTATCTGATTTCTCTCCTGTTATGTAAAACCTCATAAGTTCCGGATCGAGACAGTTCATGAATATCCTGGAGGTTTCATTGCTCGCAGAAGATATGTCAAGGACACCTCTTGAATCCTCAAGTGTTTCCCTAATGAGGCTATTCTTGATGAGGTTTACAACCTTGTCCACTGATGTATAGTTACCCACCCTGTGAAGCATGAGAACAGTTCCCACTGGAAGCGCCGGATCGTCAAGATCCAGGAGTTTACAAATCTCATCAAAACCCAGTGGGACTTCCATTTTACTGATATTCTTCTTGACGATGGGGTTCAGCCTGCCGGATGGATATTTTATATTCGGCCGATGGAAGGAATGATATCTTCCGTTATCAAGGGTGTAAATGTATACAGGATTCGATCCTATTGATACGCCTCTCATCTTCTCCACAAGCACCGATCTTATGAGGAAGTTATTCTTTATGTCATGAGACATTGTGACAACTCCGTCGGCATAATACTCCATGGGAGAATCTCCAAACTGCTCCATGATCAGAACAATGTTTGCCCCAGATGCCTCCACAAGGTCCTTCTGGATTATTGAAAAGAGGAGCTTGATATCTATTTCATATTTCTCCGACAGTGCCTCTATGGAATCCACAACAATCATTGGTGCCTTGTTGATGTTCTGGTCAACGAAGGAATATAGTGACTCAAGTTCCGGTAGAAGCTCAGCCATGTTGAGGACAAGACCACTCTTCACATCGGTTCCCTTGGTTAGCCTACCCTCTTCTATCATTCGCTCAAGATTCTGCAGATTACCCTTGAAAGCTTCAGACATCTCATGGACTTCCCTGTTCCTTGATCGATTTCCGGAAGTCACCTCAGGTATCCACGGGAACTTGGTAATCAGGGGGTCTTCAGAAAACCTTGTTGTTAAGTAGTATACCGGGGATTGTTTTCTCATATGCTCCAGGAGTTCCAGTGCAAACGTGGTTTTTCCCGCACCCGGCTTACCTTTGATTATGAGGGAATTTCCATAATCCTGCGTGAAAAACTTGGAAAACAGATCAAGCATTGCATCATCTATCATTGAAACTAACACATAAAGCATTGGTTATAAATATACTTTTCTTTAATTTCTTTTTAACAAATAATAATATCAGGCGCAACTCTAGTGAAAACAAATGTATATTTTTTACTGTGTATGATATTATTTTTGAAAACGTGAACTGGATGATGGCATAAGGGTACAGAAAATTTTCATCATTATTTCAAAGTGTAAAAACAAATCAACTCTCTCCTCGAATAAGAATATGTCTATCAAGGTAAATTATCCATTTGTTCTCCATTTTTTAAGAATGTTGACAGAATAAAAAATTAAGCAATGAATACTTCCAACCTAATTTCTGGCATAATTAGTTTATTTTGTTCGTGTTCAAGCTAAGACATTACATCACAATGGAGCTCAGCGATTCAAGGAGAAAAATAGTGTACCGAAAGCTGCAAGACCAATTGTATTTGTGAATAGGAGTATTATGGCGAGTGATGATGGATAAATAAATGCCATGGTGAAATATTCATATATACTGGCAATGGACTGTGCCAGGAAAAACATGGAGAACAATATAATGGATGTGATTGAGCTGAAACCTGATGATATTCTTGTTCTCACATAAACACCAATTATGAGTGCAAGTAATACAGCTTCAATGCCAAGAATAGAAATATTCGCAATCCAGTAAATCCCCAGTGTCATCTTATTCCTGCCTTCTTAAATATAAAATCCAACTTGTCCTGGTTAGAGATCAACAATGGAGATATAAAATAAACTCTGCCATATTTATCACCCTGAGCTACTATCAGATTGTTCTTTTCCAAAAATTTGATATGATGCTCCACGGTTCGATAATTTAGATGCAACGATTGGCTTATGCTGTGGATATTTCCAGGATTCTCCATCAGACTTTTTACTATTTTCAACCTTGTTATACCTCCTTTTGTTCCTATGAATATCCACCATAATGAACGTGAAATGGCATCTGAATTGGGAAACATCTAACTAGTCTCGCTCCCTGATTAATATAAAATGTAATAAGATTTATTGTAAAAAAATAAGGCGATCTTGAAGGAAATATAAAGAGAAGAAAATTCATTTGAGTCTCATACCTTGGACAGAGGGCCAATTGCTGTGTTGTCAAAGATTTCGTTTATTATTACGAAGTTGGTTTCACCGTTTGTTGAACTGAATCCCATGTTTTGATACTGTAAGGTGTATGTAACGTTTATGTAGTCAAACTGTGAAAGGTTGGAGGAACTTTGAACAATGAACTGTACGGTTGCCAGAACAGTTGCCGAAGACCCATTAATCATGATTACCGGTGGGCTTTCACTATAAAACCATACGGCGTTCCACATGCTGAAGAAACGTGTCCAAGTGGCATTTATTTCTGATGTGCCGGTGTAGTTTCCCTTCAACGGACCATTAACCCAGTGTAGGGTTGAATTAGAAGTGTACTGCTGCATTACAAGTGAGACATTCTCAATGGCTATGGCGTTCCAGTGGCTGAACGCTAGATTGCTTATCTGGTTATACTCGTATGATTCCTGGGAAAATGAAATAAAGCCTGTTCCTGTAATATGCCATACTTCATTGCTAATCATGAAACGATTGTTCTGGAATACGAAACTTAGAACATAAGAAACATCAATGTATTGTACCTGGAATGGTTCAGAGAATGGTGTTACTATGAACTGATTATGAGAAACCACTGTAGCATTGTTTCCTGATGCATTTACAGTGGGCGGAGCCTCAGCATAGAACCAGACTGCACTCCAGAGATTGAAGAATTTACCCCAAACATTCAAGATGGACGTGTTCCCAGTGTATGTCCCTGAGAGGGGACCACCTATCCAGTGAAGTGTGGCATTTGGCTCATACTGATCAGCGAGCAGGCTGACATTCTCTATGGCTATATCATTCCAGTGCGAAAATGCACTTTTTAAAACAACTGAGCCTTGCTGGTTATCATAATTCGCTGCCAAAGTATTGTTCTGAGCCTTCTCACTTGATGAGGAAGCAAAGGCATATCCGAAGGCACCAGCAAAAGCCAGTGTTGCAACAACAAACACTACAATCAAGGCATTCTTCTTATTCATACCGATCGATTCAATTATTTAAAATGCTGATTTAAGCTATTTCCAATATTTCATACAAAACATGTGCAAATCATGTGCATAACCATTATGGATGGATATCAGACCATGCAGCTTCATTCATTTTAAATGAAAAAAGCCCAGTGTCTAATGAATTTTTTTAAGAAAAAATTCGGCTTGAATTAAAATTCCAAGAAATCTGGAATAATAGTTGAGAATTCCGAGACAACTTTTACGTAAACTGGCAGAGTTAACAGCTTGGTTCACTTACAATTTGTTTAAGAATGGAAAAGAATAATACGGTAGACCTGATGAAGAAGAATAATGATAGTAAATGGTGGTCTGAACCAAGAAAACACTGAGGAACTCTGGAGGGATTTCTTTGAGCGATTCGGCTACATGGAAAGGATCGTAAAATTCAAGGAGTTCTATCCTGATATAAAATCCATCACAGTTTCATTCAGGCATATTGTTGAGTTCAACAACGATTTTGCACAGGCCATAATAAACAATCCCCTTGATGTAATAGGAGCAGGTGAAAGCTTCATCAGCCGCTTTCTTGACAAAAGCAGGGATTCAGATTCCAGAAGGGTGAATATTCGGCTTGTGGATCTAAAAGAGAGGGATGTAAAGGTTGATATCAGAGATATAAGAAGCGACAGGATTGGAAAGCTTCTAAGCGTTACTGGCATAGTTAGGAAAAGGACAGACGTCCTTCCAAGACTACAGAATGCGGTCTTCCAGTGCAGCCTGTGTGCCGAAAAGACCATAGAACCGCAGCAAAGGGGCAGACTTGAGGAGCCTCCCAAATGTTCCAATCCGGACTGTGATGCAGATAGGGTAAAGGCAAAATTCAAGCTGATTCTTGAAGAGTCAGAATTTGTGGACGTCCAGAAAATAGAAGTGCAGGAAAACCCAGAGACGATGGAAGGTGGTACACAACCACAGAGGATAACTGTTGTTCTCGAGGATGATCTTACCGGAAGGATAGAACCGGGTGAAAGGGTGATCATCGACGGTGTTCTCCTTGCAGATCAGAAGAGAATAGGGGCAGTTCTGCTCACCGAGTTTACCACTTATGTGTACACACTGAATTACAGGAAGGAAACAAAAGAAATGGAAAGCGTTGAAATAACCCAGGAGGACGAGGAGAAGATAAGGAAACTTGCATCAAGGCCTGGCATAGTGGAACTACTAGCCAAGTCAATCGCACCGACAATATATGATATGGATATAATAAAACAGAGTCTGGTGCTGCAGATGTTCGGTGGTGTCAGGAAGGTTATGAAGGATGGAACTACCATAAGGGGTGATATTCATATTCTCATTGTTGGAGACCCCGGAACTGCAAAATCACAGCTTCTCCGCTATATGACAGATATCACACCCAGGGGTGTTTTCGCCTTCGGCAGGGGTTCAAGCTCAGCAGGTCTCACAGCTGCAGCTGTCAGGGATGATTTTGGTGAGGGAAGGTGGACTCTTGAGGCTGGTGTACTTGTTCTGGCAAATAACGGCCTTGCTGCCATAGATGAGCTTGACAAGATGGATCCGGTGGACACTTCCTCCATGCACGAGGCCATGGAGCAGCAGTCATATTCCTTCTCAACAGAAATCGATGTAAATCCCACTGGAAGAATTAAGATAGGTGACTTCGTGGATTCTCTCATGGAAAAAAGGAAGGGTGAAACAGTTGAAGGCATAAACTGTGAAATTCTTCCCCTTAATGGAGAGTACACAATCCTTTCATCCAATCTTCATAACATAATAAGGGGAAGGATAACACAGGTGAGCAGGCACATCGCGCCAGATCATCTTTTCCGTGTCAGAATTGAATTCGGAGTATTTGTTGATGTCACGGAAGAGCACCCCTTCCTTGTCATGAGAAATGGCCAGGTGGATCTGTTAAGGGCATGTGAGCTTGTTACTGGTGACATGGTATTCATGAAGGACGGAGATGTTTCTTCAGATGAGAATGAGATAGATCAGGACTTTCCTTACGATGAGGGAGGTATACCATACTTCAAAGGAATGGTTACCTCCAGGGTAACCAGTGTTGAAACAATTCCATACAATAAAAGATGGGTCTATGACGTTGGTGTTGAGAAAAACCACGTATTTTTCTACGGTGATTTGCTGGTGCATAATTCCATCACAATATCAAAGGCAGGGATATTCGCAACACTGACATCAAGGTGCTCAGTACTTGCGGCGGCAAACCCAACACTGGGAAGATATGATGTGACCAAGACTCTCACAGACCAAATCAAGCTCCCCATCCCTCTGCTTTCAAGATTTGACATCATATTCAAGCTGACGGATACACCCGTAAGGGAAAACGACACAAAACTTGCTGATCATGTCATCAGGGCACACAGGTACGGGGAATCACTGAGGGTCATGGAGGCAGGTGGGGAGGTTGAAGATCTCGAGGACGATGAGAAGTTCACACCAGTCGTGGAGAAAGACCTGCTGAGAAAGTATGTGATGTTTGCAAAGAGCCGGATATTTCCCAGACTTTCAAAAGATGCCATGGAATACATAAGAAGGGATTACGTTGATTCCAGAAGCACCAATTCTTCTGAGGGCATGCCCATCACGGCAAGGCAGCTCGAATCCATAATACGTTTATCTGAAGCATCAGCGAGGATCAGACTTTCTGATACGGTAACAATGGAGGACGCCCAAAGGGCAAGGAGCATAATAAACTATTACATCAACCAGGTATCCTCCATTGACGGTGTCCCTGATGTTGACATCCTCATGACAGGTAATTCCACAAGGTCCCGGGGAGATATGGAGATTGTCCTGGACATAGTGAGGAAACTGCAGCAGGAGAAAGGTATTGCAGATTACGCTGATATAGATATGGACGGGAAGCAGAGGGGGATGTCAGAGGAGAGAATAAGGAATTCCCTGTCAAAGCTGAAGGCCATGGGGCAGCTATATGAACCATTTCAGAGCAGATACAAGGTGGTAAACTGAACAAGATAGTGATGAAAGTTGTTTCTGTAAATGGAGAAGTGCTTGTATCGGCTGCAGATAGAAATATCCTTAACAAGAACCTCAGAGAGGGGAAGCTACATCTCAAGGTTGACGAGGAATTTTATGGAAATGTTACCGTGAACGATGAAACCTTTCTTTCAGCGCTGAATATGTGCACCATTGCGAATCTTGTTGGCAACCATGTCGTTGATATGGCTATTGAGCATGAATTCGTTGATCCTGAAAACATAATTACCATATGCGGGGTAAAGCACGCTCAGTATGCCAAACTACTGGAGTAGGTAACCCGGATGGAAAATAATGTTCTGGAGGTATTTTCCAGCATATCCGACAAATACGATTTCCTGGACAGTATGATAAGCTGGGGTATGGATCAGAGATGGAGAAGGGCAATGGTCAGGAAGATACCCCTTGGTGACGGAAAGATGATACTGGACTGTGGAGCAGGCACAGGCAAACTTTCCTCACTGATACTGAAAAGATGTAAGACATGCCACATCACCATGGTTGATATAAACGACAGGATGTTCAGAAAGGAAAAGTTTCCGAATGTCCATTTCATAACATCAACGGTTGAATCGATACCTGTTGATGATATGACGCAGGATGCTGTTGTCTCAGCGTTCCTAACCAGAAATGTGCCAAAGCTTGAAAGGTACATATCAGAGACTTACAGGGTACTCAAACCCGGAGGCGTATTTGTGAACCTTGATATTTTTAGGCCTGTTCTGCCAGTATATAGAGAATTTTTTTCCCTTTACTTCTACCATATTGTCCCATTCATAGGAAACAGAGTGACAGGCTCCACTTCCTACACATATCTTGCTCAGTCAGTGAAAAGGTTTGTTACAACCAGCATGTTCTCAACGATGATGGGTCTCGCAGGTTTCCATGACATTGAAATGAAACCATTCATGTTCGGGTCTGTCTGCATGCATGCGGGTATAAAATGAATGCTGCTTGATAATAAACAGCAATGCTTAAATAAAGTCAATTAATTAAGAGGGGATGTTGGAATCATACAGGGAGGAGATAATTCCTGAGAAATGGTATAATATAATTCCTGACCTTCCGGAACCCTTACCCCCGCCTCTCGACAGGAGCAAGGGCAGATCGTCAATTGATCTCCTCAATGATATAGTACCAAAGGAGATTCTTAAACAGGAGTTTTCATTTTCAAGATACGTTGATATCCCCGATGAGGTGAGGGAGCAGTACATCCAGATCGGGAGGCCCACCCCTCTTGTTAGGGCAAGGAATCTGGAGAAACGCCTCGATTACAGGGGAAAGATATTTTTTAAATTCGAGGGGGCCACAGTAACAGGTTCCCATAAAATAAACACTGCAATACCCCAGGCGTATTATGCCGCACAGGAAGGTTCTTCTGGTACTGTCACGGAAACGGGCGCAGGACAGTGGGGAACTGCCACTGCACTTGCATCCTCCCTTTATTCTCTTCCATGCACGGTCTTCATGGTAAGGATAAGCTACCAGCAGAAGCCTGGAAGGAAAGTCATCATGAACACATACGGTGCGGATGTTATTCCAAGCCCATCAGATATGACTGGAAGTGGCTTAAAATTCTTCAAGGAGAATACCAATCACCCTGGCTCGCTTGGAATCGCCATAAGTGAGGCGGTGGAATATGCAATGAAAAAAAATCTGAAATACATGATAGGGAGTGTCCTTAATTCTGCCATCACACACCAGAGCATCATAGGTCTGGAGACAATTAAGCAACTTGAACTTGAGGGTGAGAAGGCAGATTCTCTCATAGGATGTGTAGGGGGAGGGAGCAACTTCTCAGGATTCGTATTCCCATTTCTCAATGATCATGAGGATATGGATATAATAGCTTCAACAGCAGAGGAAGTACCAAAGTTCACCAGGGGTGAATACAAATACGATTACATCGATTCTGCTGGAATTCTCCCTCAACTGAGGATGTTCTCTCTTGGAGCTGATTTTGTCCCACCGAAGATCTATTCTGGGGGTCTTCGATACCACGGCGCATCACCTTCACTCTCGCTGCTTGTGAGGAACGGTAGAATAAAGGCCGAGGACGTTTCCCAGAATGAGGTTATAGATGCTCTCAAGATATTCGCAGGTACCCAGGGAATCATTGCCGCTCCTGAATCCGGACATGCCATAGCTTCGGCCCTGCGATACATAAAGGCCAATAAAAATGAGAAGAAAACGGTCGTGGTAAATGTCAGCGGCCACGGCCTTCTCGATCTCGGGATATTTGAGGGGAAAAGGGAATGAAGGATCTGTATCTGTATTTCACAATGGGCTATCCAGACATGGATACTTTGGAAAGGTTTATCTCTCTGATAAATG
>JAKAYJ010000032.1 GCA_021816385.1 Thermoplasmata archaeon | reverse complement strand
AAAACTGAAACTCAGCTGGAATTTACATTCTTCTGGAAGAAAAGCAATAGATGGGAAGGGATGAATTATACAGTAGAATTATTTTGAGGCAACAGCAGTTCCTCTGGAAATGCTGGTTTGATTAATTCCGGCCTTAATTTTTAACGATCCCATGTAACCAATTGCAACTATTATAGCTGCAATCATGAAATCCCCTCCATAACCAAGATATATTACAATATATCCTGATATGAATGCACCAATAATCTGTCCAACACCAAGGATTGAATTATAATAACCAATTGCCCTTCCCCTGGTTTCCCTGTCTGCCATTGTGGTAACTGATGTTATCTGGGTTATGCTGATATAGCTCCAGACAAATCCCATGGCCCCATAAATGAGAATAATCAGGATCATGTAGCCAAAGGAGTATAACCCAAGGAAGGGAATTATGCTGGTGGCAGCGAACACTATCATTCTTACTGCAAGAGGAATGTATATAGCTTTCTGCAAGCTTCTTTTCCTTATGTAGTTCCCTGATAGATTAAATGAGACTACAGAAAATGCACTGTTAAGCAGGTACATTATGTAAACTATATCCTCTGTAGCATTGTATTTATCAATCAGAAAAACAGGGTAGGGCGTGAAGAATGTTTGAAAACCAACCATGAGCAAACCACACAGGATTATGTATAACATGAGCGACCTGCTTGTTTTTACACCTTTCTTTTTTCCGAAAAGTTTTACGATATGTATCACGTAAGATGGTGCATATCTTGTTCTTTCAAAACCCCTCACTGAGAATATATTCTGTATCCTCGACCTTCTTATTTTTGTGGATGATTCCTTAAGTAAAAAATAGGCAAGTATGAAGGCTATGAGGTAGATGAATGCAGAAATAAGATAGATATCCTTCAGTATTTCAATGGATGAGGGATTTCTAACAACAATAACAAGTCCGAGTGTAAGTCCAACCACCGTTCCTACTGTAGAAATTGCACTGAACACGGCCACAGTCTTGGACCACTGGCTCTCAATTTCATTCTCTATAACGAGCAGTGTTGATACAGGAACAGAAGCCATGGCAAAGAACTGGTAAACCACAAGTATCCCTATGTAGTCAAGTATGTTCGTGGTAAACATAATGAAGAAAAGGGAAAGGAATGAGCCCATGAAACCTATAAGGATGAAAACTTTCCTCTTCCTCACATTATCCGATATATTTCCCCAGAGGATCAGGGCAACGACAGAAGACAGGGATGAAAGGGATGATGCGATACCCACGAAGACAACGTTCTGCCTGAAATAAAGTGAAATGAACAGTGGAATCATAGGGGTAAGGAGTCCCGCCGACATATTGGAAAAAATGTAAGCTAGATACCACAAACGCCACCTCCTGCTGTAGCTTACCGGATACTCCTTCTGTTCGACCATCAGGTCACTTTTTGACCCTATGAACCTTTAGTTTAAATTTTTTTACCTAAAATCCTCCAGTTCAGTGACTGGAACAGATGCCCTATTAACCCTGTTCATAATTGAGATAAAGTAACCTTTTTCTTCAAAACTCTCAATTATACCCTCCTGATAGTCAGTTTCATCCAGTTTTCTCAGGCAGTGGTACAGATTACTGGAAATGGAAACTGGATCACTGCGACTCCCAAGGATGAGTTTATCTCCACTGATCATCTGTCCAAGTTCTGAAGATACTATGGGAAGGATATTCTTCCTGTTTTCAAGCATCCTAAGCAGTTTATTTGGATCTGCCCTGTAAACCTTTTTAGAGGGGGAATAGTGCCTGTATTTCATTCCAGGAGACATGATTCTTTCCCCAGTTTTTGCATATTCTACCTTTCTGAATATTAGGAGAAGATCATCTTCAGTATAGGCACCCGGCCTCAGGATCGTGCACTTTTCTCCCTCTGGCAGGATCACCGTCGATTCTATTCCAATTCTTGATTTACCGGCATTGTACATCAAATCAACCCTGTTCCAAAGTTCATCCTTAACATGTGAAATAGATGTAGCACTGGGTCTTCCTGAAATGTTGGCACTGGGAGCAGCAACTGGCAGATCCGCTTTCCTTATGAGGTCTCTCGTGAAATTACAGTCAGGTATTCTCACCCCAATGGTATCAAGACCTGCACTTGCAACGGATGAAATCATCTCCCTTTTCTTCACGATTACGGTCAGTGGACCGGGCCACAATTTTTCAAGTTCCTCCGCTTTTTCAACTCCATCCCAGTAACTGTATCTGTTAAGACTACTGGTGTCGCTTAGGTGAATTATTAGTGGATTATCCTGTGGTCTTCCCTTCGCAGTGAAAATCCTGGAGCATGCAGAATCAGAAGTTGCATCGGCACCCAACCCGTAGACAGTTTCTGTGGGAAAGATTACTGTACCTCCCTTCTTAAGAACTTCTATGCCTGGCTTAAGGGTTTCAGGATCGTAGTCAGTACAGTCAGTATCTATTAT
The DNA here is from genome assembly GCA_021816385.1 of Thermoplasmata archaeon. Next base: position 8,113 of record JAKAYJ010000032.1, on the reverse strand, counting down.
TATGCTCATAAAACCTGTACCGTAATTTTTTATATATAATCATTCTATGGAATCTTATGAAAAAGATATCAGGATATGATATACATTATAAAATAGACGTTGAAAAACTGAGATTTTCAGGGCATGAAACCATATCCGGGGAATCAGACAATTCTATATGGTTGAATTATTCGGGGATAGCCATAGAGAGTTTCAAGGTGAATGGAAAGGAAACTCCATTCGAAACAGATGAGGAAGAACAGTTGATTAAATGCCTGGTACCATATGCTGGTAAATTTGAAATTGAGATATATTTTTCAGGGAAGATCGATGAGAGTCTCAATGGAATATACTACTCCAGAGAAAATGGATTTGTATTCGTCAGTACACAGTTTGAAGCCACAGGTGCCAGATATGCATTTCCATGTGTTGACAATCCAGAATTCAAGGCAGAATTCAGGGTAACCATGGATATTCCATCCGATTATGATGGTATTTCAAACATGCCTCCTGAAAAGATTGAGGATCACGAAGGCAGAAAGATAATCACATTCCAGACAACACCAAGAATGTCAACATACCTTCTTTACATGGGGGCTTCAAGGTATGACATAGTGGAAGGAAAACACGAGGAAAAACCGATCTATCTAGCATCTGCAAAGGGAAAGATACAGGCAAGCAAGATACCCATAGGCATGGCTTCTGACACACTGACATTCTTCGAGGACTACTTCGACATAAAATACCAGCTGCCCAAGCTACACCTCATAGCTGTTCCTGAATTTGCTTTTGGAGCAATGGAGAACTGGGGTGCGATCACTTTCAGGGAAATAGAGTTGATGGTAAATGAGAGTACAAGTTCAGCCATTCTCAAGAGGGTTGATGAAGTAATCTCACATGAACTTGCTCACCAGTGGTTCGGTGATCTGGTCACGATGAAATGGTGGGATGATCTGTGGCTCAATGAAAGTTTTGCAACTTTCATGAGCTATAAGGCACTTGAACATAAACATCCTGAGTGGGAAATTATGGGCGAGATGGTAACAGGAGAGACAGGTGGAGCAATGACGGGAGACAGCCTGAGGAATACCCACCCAATTCACGTAGATGTTAAAAATCCTGATGAAATATCACAGATCTTCGATGAGATAAGCTATGGTAAAGGCGGCAGCATTCTAAGGATGATCGAAGCTTTTGTGGACCCGGATAATTTCAGAAATGGGGTAAGGGCATACCTTAAGGAGCACAGTTTTGGCAATGCGGTAGGACAGAATCTCTGGGAATCAATAGAGAAAGTTTCAAAGAAACCTGTTTCAAAGATAATGGATGCCTGGATTACAAAGGCTGGATATCCACAGATTGAAGCATCCCTGAGCGGCAACAAGATAAAGCTTCATCAAACAAGATTCTTCCTTGATGGCAGCCCTGACAACACACTCTGGCCAATACCCTTGACTGTGGTATATTCCGATGGAGTTAGATCATTCCTGATGGAGCAGGAGGAAATGGAAATACCCTTACAGAATTTCCAGTATATAAACAGTAATAGAACTGGATTTTACAGGGTAAAATATGATAGTGATCTGACTGAAGGCATAAAGAAGGCTGCATCAGGCACCATGGATAAATTTTCAAGATGGGGACTTATTTCTGATTATTCATCCCTTTACTTCTCTGGAAAAATTTCCATTGATGAGCTCATAGGCATTATGAATATGTTCCAATCTGACATGGAATACATGGTTATGGATGAAATATCAGGTATAATATTGAGTCTTCATAATATTCTGCACAATTCAAGGAAGATAGACTCATTTGGCATATCATATCTTAACGGTAAGCTGGACAATCTTGGGGCATTCAGGAGTGGCGAACCGATAAATATAACAGTAATCAGGGGAAGGATGCAATCAGTTCTATCACTGATTGATCTGGACTATGCAAAGAAGACTGCAAACAGGTTCAGTGATTTTGAGAAAGTATCACCGGATGAAAGGCAGTCTGTGGCATATGCCTATGCAATGGCTAGAAATGATCTCAGTGGTCTCCTGAAAAAGCTTGACACACTCAAGGTAGATGAAGATAAAATCAAGATAATAAGTGCAATGGGCCACCTCAGGGGTGATGAAAATCTTTCAGCTGTATGGGGTCTGATCAGGGATGGAAAAATTAAGAAGCAGGATTCTTTCAGGGCCATAATGGCTGCGTCAGGAGAGTCACAGAACAGGCAGTTTATCATTGATAACATGGAAGAAATCGTTTCTACACTGGACAGGTTCTTCGAAGGAACAGGATACACTTCAAGATTCCTTGAATCAATGATACCATACCTAGGACTGCAGGATGAAAAAGCTGTGAAGGAGTACATTTCTGGAAAAAATGAGCCATCATGGGAAAAGGGCGTGAGGAAAGGACTGGAATACCTGAATATCTATAAAAAAGTAAATGGTGAGTGAAGGGATCTAAAAGGCCTTTGTCACATGAAGGTCCTGCACTATCACTGATGCCATTATGGAGGGGGAAACCTCTTCCCAGAACTTCACATTTTTAAGTTCCCTAGAAACACCTGATATATTTTTGATTATTTTCCCAAAGGAATCGCTGATTCTAACTCCACCGATTTTTCCTGTTATTTCCCCATTCTCAACCATGAAAATCCCATCTCTCGGGACAGTTGAGAATACTGCGTTCCTGTTATCCTGGAAACGGGTATACCATGCGTTTTTTATGTATAACCCCCTGTCTATTGATTGAAGAAGGTCTTCAACTGACTTATTACCACTTTCCATTGAAAGCTGAAGAGGTTCAGGACTAATAATTCCTGCATTACCAGTAGTTTTTGTTCCTGACGTTACTGCTGTTGAATATGAGTGTACAAAATTTTCAAGGACACCCTGATTTATAAGATTTTTATTAAAGCATGGTGTCCCCTCATCATCAAACAGAGTGAAGTTTGAGCCTTCCCTGTTTAGTGGAGAATCAACAAGTGTCAGAGATTCAGAAGCAACCTTCTTTCCCAGACTCTCATCCAGGTAGCTCATGCCCATCTGTACCGAATAAGCTGAAAATAGTGAGGAACAGTATGTAAAAATATTACCTATAACGTAGGGAGAGAGAAGTGTTTCAAAGTTTCCAGCCTCAAATTCCCTTGACGGAACCGTGAGAGATGCTGTTTTTCCCGCCTCCAGTCCTGCATTTCTTGCGATTTCAACGGGATCTTTTACAGTAGATGAGAAATGAACGCCTTCCTGTCCAGTGCTAAGACCCCTGAATGCCCTTATATCAAAGTTGAAATCATCGTAAGTGACGTGATGCTCATTGAAGGGTGTTATGATATGATCATCGGTATATGTCCTGTATGCAAGACCTGTGCTTCTTTCAGAACCTCCATCCCTTGCACCCTCTATACATGCATTAACTATATCATCTAGCTCTACAGTTTTTTCCTGATCTTCTATCCTCTCTATTGAACCGTATTTTTCAGGGTTTATACCGTTAAATGTGCTGGATTCTTCGCCATTTAACATAGCTCTGTAGGACTTTTCTATTTTTTCTTCTATATTTGAATCATTATCCAGGCTTATCTCAGTTATCTTCTTTCCTGAATTGAGGAATATGGAAATACCTTCCCGTGTCCAGTAATTTCTAAGATCCACGAGATTGTTAGAAAACCTGATCTGTTCTATGTTTGTCCTGATCAGCCTGATTGCGTAGGAATCAAGGTTCAGTTTCTTTACATTTCTTCTAATTAAATCTAAGTCAGCCATAATTTTACCTCAGGATATGTATATATTCCTCAATCTAACACTGGGTCCCCCCATCCATGTATCGACACCCTGTTCCGGATCCCCTTTCCCGCATGTTCCAGCTTCAAATTCAAGTTCCTTCGAGACAGCATCTATGGAGGAGTAGAAATTAACTGTGTTTGTTTCTATAGCGGGTTTCCTTACCCTACCTTTCAGCCTTCCATTTTCAATTATGAATGCCTCGCTCCCTACATACTTCTCATTGAACCTTATATCATCAATATTCCACTCTGTGTAACTTTTTATGTAAATTCCGTGCTTGATATCCTCAACCAGCTCATCAAAGGTATGTTGACCCGGTTCTATATATGTGGTACTCATTCTGGCCAGGGGTTCCATGTCCCAGTCAGAAACTCTACCGCCTCCATTGGGTTCAACACCATAGTTTGCCGCACTTTCCCTGCTATGTATAAACTCATTTGTCATCCCATCCCTGTACAGGTATCTCTTCCTGGCCCTGATTCCCTCATCATCATATTTATAGTAACCGTAGCTTCCCTTTACTGTGGGATCATCGATCACGTTTACAACTGGAGAACCTATTTTAAATGGATATTTCTTTCCAGTAAGGAAAGATTCTCCAGCAAGTGACCCCTCTCTTCCAGATATCCTGTCCCATTCAGTTGGATGTCCACATGATTCATGTGCAACTATCCCTGCTATTTCCGGACTGATTACCACATCATACCTTCCTGGTTTTGCCGATGGAGACTTTGAAATCTCCTTCAGGTTTTTTACTGCATCCTCAATTTTCTTCTGTACATCAAGTTCCCTGAAGTTTTCCATGCCTCCAGTGGTACCGAACTGCCTGTAAATTTCTTCAAAGGAGTTGCCATCCTTATAACCACCAACCATGAAATAACCGATCCTCGAAAGGCTGGATTCTATTATGCTCCCTGAGGTATTCTGGTATATTTGCCTGATCTTCCTGTGGTAGATTGCATTCATTCTCACTGAGAGATCATAGCCCTTCATCATTTCATCAGCGTTTTTCATGATTTCCATCCTGTCCGAACTCTGGATGTCTTCTACCTTGTGTTTTCCAAGAGCTTCCCATTTGTCCCTGATTCCTCCAGACATGTCAAGCTTGTTTCTGCCTCCTCTGTGGCTATTCCTTAAAACTCTGTCTATAATTTCCTGTATCCGGTCAAAATCGAAGGATGAAATAAATCCCATGGCAATGGATTCGTTCATTGCCCTTATTGCAATTCCTTCCCCTGATGAAGTTCCTTCCCCCTGGAATTCTGAATTTCTCATGGAAGCCTCAGTACTCTCTCCCGACATATATCTTACTTCACCGTACATCGCCCCTTTTTCCAGTTTATCCAGAATTCTGTCCATCAGTTCAATCATGTTCAGCTCTTCTCCTTCTCCCTCTTTGTCCTAGATTCATAATCGTCAAATATATCAGATAGGACCTTTCCAAAGTTCCAGCCTGAGGAGCTTTCTGTCATGTTTATTTTCCTGCCAATCAGTCTTGTCCTTATGGAATATTTTATCCTTCCTTCTTCACTGTGGTGCTTCACAACGTGGATATTCATGGTCCCATTCTTTAGATTTTCCAGCTTTGAATATCTGTCCGTGAATTTTTCAACCATGGAATATATTGTAGAATACAGGTCTGTATCTCCCACTCCGAGTCCTGAAATATTTACCAGCATGCCTTCTGTGCTCTCCTTTGACCAGAGTGAACTAATTATGTCGTCAACACTCAGTATGCCCACTATCCTCTTTCCCTTGTCGCAGATTGCTATAGTGTGAAGATGGTTTTTTACGAGTTCCTCAGATGCGGTGAAAAGATCATCATCCTCATAACAGAATACAGGTTGCTCCATAAGGGACTTAATATCTATATCCGGGTGATTCCTCTCTCCCGTGAAGTCTCCCTTCCTGACCCTTTCCTTCGTTTTCATCTCATAATCCAGTACATTTTCAATTCTGATGAGGCCAAGAAGGTTTGTCTTCTCATCTGCCACATTGATTGTGTCCACATCATGCGCCCTGACCTTTTCCATGATTGATTCCAGATCCTCATCGGGCTTTGCGAAATAGGCATCCTGCATCAGATCAAATGTCTGGACACCCTTCAGCTCATCAAATTCTTCAATGTTCTTTATTATGTCAGTTCTGGAAACTACTCCTGCAATCTTTCCATTTTCCACCACGGGAAGTGCTCCCATTGCACTGTCTCTGAGTAGGTTTACCACTTTTTCAAGAGTATCTCTTCTTGTAAGTTCGGGTGATTTCACAACGAAATTCTTTATCTTTGAATTAAGATGAATGCTCCTTCTTCTAAGTATATCCCTGTAGCTGATCATTCCCAGGTATTTTTTTCCAGACTCCACTGGAAGCTGGGCAATCTTGTTATCTCTCATCCTGTTCAGTGCAAGAGATACTGTTGTTTCCTCATCAATTGTCAATGGGTTCTTTGTCATTATATCTTCAACTGTTTTCATAATTTCACCTGCAAAATTTTATGCTGGAATTTCTCAGGACCTCAGTGATCCTGCTTCTCATGTCCTTTCCCTTTATGGCATCGGCGACTATCTCTCCAAGTGTAACCATATCTGTAAGTCCCATTCTTGTTATTTCAGCCGTTCCTAGCCTTCCTTCCGTATCTGCTATTATTCTGTTATTCTCAAGGTTTTTGCTTATTGTTCTGAAATCACCATATTTCTGGAAATTATCCTTAGAGAGAATTATCTGGTGACTTTCAGAATACCACGGAGCATATTTTATGGCTATGCCTGAATCGTTGAGTGTTCTGGCAAGAGTATAGGTGTTTGAAACAATCCATCCTGCATAACTCTCTCCGAATGTTATAAGGTCCTGTGCAGCAATACCAAGGCCTGCAATCCTGTTCGGGTGATAGTTATCCATTGTTTTCCACACAACATTTTCACCGATCTTTCCTGCCAGTTCCTCATTGTTGGTAAGTACTATCCCACCTTGAGGACCGAAGAATGTCTTGTGTGTTGAACCGAATAAAATGTCTGAATATTTCAGTGCGTCTGGCTGGAATTTCTTTCCAGCAATCAGTCCCATGACGTGGGAACCATCATAAAGAAGTTTTGATCCCGCTTTATCGCATATTTCCCTTATTCTCGCAAGATCATAATGCTTTACAAAGAAAGACTGGCCAAGAACAACTGCCTTCGGTTTAATCTCCATGGCCTTCTTTTCAAACGAATCGTAATCAATTTCCTGTTTTTCCTCAATGTAAGGAATGAATTCTGTTTTGAAGCCAAGCATGGCTGGAAGATAGTTTTCCATGTATCCTGTGTATCCACCAAACTCCTCACTTATTGCCATTATTGTGTCGTTCTTTTGAATTGTGCTCAGTAAACTGATCTCTGCTGCAATATGACCACCCAACGGCCTTATTTCGGCAAACTTGGAACCATATAGTGTTTTGATGTTTTTCTCTGTTTCATTGAAAATGTTCTCTATCATCTCTGTTCCGCCATAGGCATTTCTGCCATCCGGCATAACGTGGGAATATCTTCCACCGAGATCAGTTCCCAATGCCATCTTCACGTGAGAGCAGAGAAAATTCTCTGATGCCTGAAGATTCAGGACATCCCTCCTGTACCTCCCATAATTGTCTACCATTTCTACGATCGATGCCATTAATTCTCCCCTATGGTAATTAGCAAGCGGTTATTATAAAATTTGGATTGTTTTCACTTATTAAATATGAAATATTTAAAAAGTAGAAATTTCCTTCATGATATTTGATTTCAAAGGAAGGATAAGATCAGGTGGTTCTGGGCATATAATCTATGTTTGCATTTTTTGTCTCAATTCCAAAATAGAACCAGTAAACAGACGCAGACAATCCCAGTGCCCAGAGTATCACATTGATGAGCAAAAAGTTATAAAGATTCAGGCTGCTAGTGTAAAAGGTGAATATTGGGTAAGCTATCATGGGCCATAACCTGGTTAATCCTATAAGTGCTGATCTGTTTCTTGTGCCATAAAGTTCAGGTTCAAGAACTGATCTTGAAGCATAGGCAAATTCACTCATGAACATGTTTGCAAAAAGTAGTGGGAGAAATATAACCATGTTTTGCAAGTATGGGACCATTATGAATATTGCAACCATTGTAACCGTGCCAAACAGGAAAGAAAGTAGTGTATAGTTCTTTCTTCCCCTTGAAATAAGTGGAGCCGCAATGAAACCTGCCACAGAAGAACCCAGCAGTGCTACAAAAATGATCAGATCATCTTCAGAGCTATTTGGAAATTCTATGGGGGCAAGAACGTAAGCCATTAGGCCGAATGTGAGATACTGAGATACAGCTATTACGCCAAGAAAAATGAAGGAT
>JAKAYJ010000031.1:2172-10624 GCA_021816385.1 Thermoplasmata archaeon | reverse complement strand
GAGAATATTGCCGCTTCCAGTTTCCTTCATTATAGTCAGGAATTCAGTGATTATCTGTGATGCTGAAGGTATTTTCCCAATTATTTCTTTGATGGTTCCGGATGTATTCATTCCTGTTCTCTCAATCAATTCCTTAAGAAATTTTTCGTTGGCCCCATAATTCAGCTGTGACTCAAAATTTTCTCTGTATTTCCTCATGGATTCTATTCTCAAATAACCTGTCTTTCCATCAAGAATTGCCCATGAAAGATCCGATGTTTCTGATGAGGGGAGTTCCATTCCATTTCTTATTATAAGTTCTCCGGGTTTTTCTTCCGAAAATTCAAATTCCATTTCATATATGTTTCCCCGATTGTGCAATTCCAAACTTATGCTGCCAATGTCCTTCGCGGATCTATCCAAAAGATAACCCATCAGATGTTTTTGGCCAAAGCATTCCATGATGTGCATCAGATTGTTATTTTCCCCATTTGCCCCACGAAGTGTTTTCATGTTTTCCTTAATGGTTTCCATGGGAATCCCATTTATGCCCTTTATAACTGATCCTATTAACTTCTCATATTCACGGGAATACACTCCCAGAACCAACAACGAACCATCTATCGGTTCAATTTTCAGCCAGATTTTCTCCCTGCTTTCTGGTAAAGGATCCATTGAGGTGTGTCCATCACCCACCAGGGCCATTACCTTCATCGCAAATATATGAAATGTTTCCTGATCAATGTTCTCAGGGACCTGATCCATGATACTGTTCACAGATCTGAAAAATTCTATCCTAGATTTCTTATGCAGGAATGGGTCGGGATGCGTTTCTGTAACCATTTTGACAAGCTGCAGGAGATCTGACAGTGAATCTTTTTTAGATATTGGAAAAATGCCCATAGAACATAATTCCTATGCACATTAAAATTTATTCTATAACTCAAGATAACATTGCTTACACCGAGGTATGATTCACTCTTCTGACACATCAAACTGAAAAACTATCTGAACCCATGAATCGCTTATGATTGCAGAATTTTCTGATGCCCTATTGAGTGCTCATGAAAAATATAAATTTTATCAATTAAAATTTGAATAAAGTAAAATAACAGGTAACAACTTTACTAATATTGAAAGTGGATTTGTGGTTCTATAATGGAAGGTTCTAAAAAACTCACCGGATTGCTGATTATAGATATACAGAAAGACTATTTTGAGGGAGGCAGAATGCCCCTCGTTGAACCACTTGCTGCATCAGAGATTGCAGGAGAACTTCTCAGGCTGTTCAGATTGAAGAATATGCCTGTATTTCATATTCACCATGTATCTACACGATCGAATGCGTCTTTCTTCCTCCCTGGCACGGATGGAATTGCTCCAGTTTCTCTCGTGGCCCCTGCAGAAGGAGAAGAGGTGATCATAAAACATCATCCCAACAGTTTTCTCGATACTGAACTGAACAAAAAACTCACTGAACATAATATCAAAAACCTGGTAATAGTTGGCATGATGACCCATATGTGCATAGATTCTACCACCAGGGCTGCAAGTGACCTTGGTTTCAACAACATTGTAATATATGATGGATGTGCAACGAGGGATCTGACAATTGCAGATCATACAATTTCAAGCAATAATGTGCATGATGCATTTATGGCTACACTGAATGGAAACTTTGCAAAGGTGATGAAATTTTCGGAATTCTTGATGAAAATTGATGAATTAATGTGACCTGCTAAGGCTTGATCGTTCTTCTATCTGTGCCGAATGCACCAGAACAATTCTACGACATCCTTATCCCTCAGATGCACCGATTATTATTCAATAATTCTTTAATGCGCTATAAATGCTAACGATTTATAAAGAGAGAAATCCTTATCACATGGATAATTATGAAATGGGTAACAAGAGAAAAAGCAAAAGTTGATAGAATAGCATGCCCCTGGGTTATTTCAAGATTCGTGGACAAAAATCCTGAATTCCTTTTCGTTCCAAAAGATAAAGTGATGGAGGTTGCAGAGAAAGAGAATGCCATACCCTTCGACACACCGGGTGCTGAACTTTTTCACTTTGAGCATAACGGTGAAGAATATGTGAGTTTTGATGCAGTCATTAAGAAGTACGGACTTACGGACCCTGCACTTCTTGAATTTGCAAGAATTGTAAGGGGCGCTGATGCTGACATGCATGACGCTCCTCCGGAATCTCCTGGCCTTGAGGCAGCAGCACTTGGATTTAGGGAAATAACGAAAGATGATCATGAGAATATGAAACTACAGTTTCCATTCTATGATGCGATGTATGCATATGTGAAGCAGAAAATGGGTGGAAAGGCAAAGCTGGAACACTCCGGGAAATAATTCTCACGAAAGAGAAGTGACCCCTCATGGTGAAATTTATTGAAAAGAAGGCTTTGCCCTCAGAAAAGGAATGCGAATTCGATCACGGAGATGTTGATCCTGCCACAGGAAGAGTCTTTGTTGCGCACACAAGCAATGGGACTGTAGATGTTTTCGATATAGATGAGAACAGGTGGATCAGGTCCATACCAGATTGTGCAGGAGGGAGTGGAATGATCTGTGATTCCATAACGGGAAGAATTTTTGCTGCATCCAGGAAAGAGGGGCATATTCTTTCAATAGATCCCAATTCGCTTGATGTTCTGAGCAAATTCAGTACAGGATCAAAACCCAACGGCCTTGCAGTGGATGGCAGGAGAGGTATCCTGATGACTGCGGATGTGGGTGACAACCATGCAAGATTCCATGACCAGAAAACTGGAGAGTTGCTGAAATCGGTTAAGTTGAGCGGAAGGCCGAGATGGTGCCTCTACAGGAAAGAGTCTGATGAATATCTCCTGAATATAATGGAGCCATCCGGAATAGAATTTATTTCCGGGAGGGATTTTTCGGTAACAGGTTTCCATGAGATAGGGCAGAAGGGGCCCCATGGCCTTGCAGTCAGCGGAAATTTTGCATACGTTGCATGTGACAATGCAATGCTGGTGATGGTTGATCTGATCTCCAAGAAAAACATTGCAAAAGCAGAACTTGCGGGGCCACCAGATGTACTCTGGTATAACAGAAGGCTAGACCATCTTTACTGCAGCATTGGCGAACCAGAAACTGTCCAGGTTTTCGATGGAAAAACCCTGAAGTTGATTCAACAGGAAACAACTGAGTTCGATTGCCATACACTTACATTTGATGAAAAGAGGCAGAAACTCTACACATTTCTCCCGCAGAGTCATTCAATTGGTATCTATCAGGCATAGTTATACATTGAAATGTCAACATCGAGATTTCCCATAGATTTTCGACGATGGTTTCACCTGTTTGCCATATGGTTTGCTCCCTGAATGGTAAGGAAATCTCGATCTCGTAGAGGAAAGAATTCTTTCGTAGAGTATTCCAAATCTAATACGTAATCATATGGTGAGTATTATAATAGTAGCAGTAAGGAAGAGTATTGCCCCTATAATATAATCAATGTATCTTGGAGGGACTTTTTCCATTGTTCTTGAAAACCCTTTAGATGCTCCCACTGTCATGATCACGACCGTAATACATGTGAGAAGAATGAATGCCATGATAACAGCGGAAACCTGAATCAGAGGAAGTGTAGAGGCTGCAAGCATTATAGGTATGAAGGCAAAATCAGGAAAGATGCTGACGGTGAGTATTGATTTTGTGGATAATGTGGAAGATTCAGGATCTTCAAAATCCTCAAAATATCCATTCACTATGAAGTAAATTCCCACAATGATCAAAAGAATTACAGAAGAGAGATACAGAAAATGGAGTGAATTCTTAACAAGAAGCTCTCCGATAAAATAAGCAACGACTGCAAGAGTAACCGATGCTGCAGAATGCAGGATTCCAATAAGCAATGCAGTTTCATAAGTTTTGGATGAGGAGTAATTGAATTTTTTTGAAACCACAGTCAGTGGTATCCAGTGGTCTGGTGCAACCATGTGGAGTACTGCAAGAACAATTGCAGCTGATAGTATGAGTAGGAATGTGCTCACATTCCCATAAGCATGCTCTATCTATAACTATTTTCCATTCTTCAGAGCAAGAATTCGACAAAACAATTTTTATCCCTCTGATCATGGCTTATTGTGGTGGAACAGGAAGTGGCTGTGAGAGAGAAAACAGCACTGGTGGAAAAAATATGCGATTATATCAGGCAGAATCCCACATATAATCTTTCACTCACTTCCCTTGAAAAAAAATTTGGGCTGAGCAAATTTCAAATACAGAAGAGTTTCAAGGAGATTATGGGAATCACCCCAAGAAAATATGTGGAAGAATGCAGGATACATCTTCTCAAGCAAAATATCCGGGATGGCGTTCCAATTCCATCCGCTATTTACAGAACTGGATACAACTCACAAAGCTGGCTCTATGATAATTCATCATCCAAACTTGGTATGCAAGCCTCCAGCTACAGAAAAGGAGGTGCAGGCGCTGAAATCAGATACATGATTTCAGAGTGCAGACTGGGATTTCTCATTGTTGCTGAAACAGATCACGGAGTATGTGCAGTGAGTATAGGTGATTCAGAAGAGCAGTTGATCAGATCATTGAAAGAAGAATATCCAAGGGCAGATATCAGAAGATCAGATTCTGTTAAAAAGAGCATTGATACAGTATTGGGATATTTTGATGGGCAGCTGTTGAATCTTCCTGTGGATATCCGGGGAACAGATTTCCAGAAAAGGGTATGGTCTGCCCTGAGTTCTATACCATATGGGGAGGTAAGAACATATCAGCAAGTTGCTGAGATGATCAACATGCCAAAGGCACAAAGGGCGGTTGCCAATGCATGTGCATCAAACCCTGTGCCTTTGATTGTTCCATGCCACAGGGTCGTCAGGAAGGATGATGGCCTTGGTGGATATGCACTTGGAGTCTGGAGGAAAAGGATTCTGCTCAAGATGGAGAAAGATAATTCAGGAAAATAAGTGATGAAATTTTCTGATCTTTTTTCCACATCAAATTATTCTTAATTCTACTAAAAAATTTATTATTATGATAAACATATATTACCTAATTTTTCTTATTTTAGGTCTATTGACATACCTTATATGTTAGCTCACTCGTTTATTATTTCCAATCATATTTTTATTTTGAGGAGGTCATGAACATGGATGAAAACAAGATTTCTATTGTTATATCTACAGGAACAGAAGAAAAGATGATCATGCTTGGTGTCCTGGCGCAAACAGCGGCAAACTTGGGAATGAGTATGTCGATATTTGTGACCGGTACTGCCTTGAAGATGTTCTTGAAGAACGGATTCAGGGAGGAGCCAGTTGTCCCTGCTGGTTTCGAGAATTTCATGCACAGGCTCAGAGAGGGACTTGCGAAGGTAAATTATCCCGGTTGGCACAGCCTTCTGGAAACTGCAAAGGAAACAGGAACGTTGAAAATAATGGCCTGTTCACTGATGTCAAGTGCTCTTAACCTGAAAAAACAGGATCTTGATCCTCTCATTGATGATATTGTAGGTGCAACAGACTTCATGATAAATAGCGGCGGTGGCCAGGTAATTGCATTGTGAGGTGATATGAAATGACAACATATAACGTGGATAGCAGGGGAACAGCATGTCCGGGGCCCATTACTGATCTCATAAGGGCCTACAAAAAATCTGTGCTTGGGGATACAATAGTTCTCATGGCAAATGATGCAGGAGTTGTGCCAGACTCAAAAGCCTGGTGCGAAAGGACAAAGAACCAGTTTGTGAGTTCTACTGATCAGAACGGCACCTTCGTTGTGACCATAAAGGTGACAGGTAAGAAGGGATGATGTGTGTCTCCAGTTGTGCTGATAGCTTATGCCCCCATAATCGCTATCATCTTTTATGCAGTACTGGGAATAATAATTACAACAGCACAGCATTTTAAGGTTGCTGCAGGAAAGAAAATGACAACAACCATTGGAGCGAGGTGATGAAATGAAGAAAATTGGAATAATAGGAGGAGGAGCAGGAGGATTGATAACGTCTTCCAAGCTTGCAAAAGATCTGTCGGATGAAATCAAGAAAGGAAGTGTTTCCATAACACTTTTTGACAGGAAGAAGGAGCAGGAGTTTCAGCCCGCTTATCTGGAAGTTGCATTCAGGGGTGAGAAACCGGATAAAATAAGAAGGGAAACATCAAAACTGATTGCACCTGGTGTCAGGCATGTGATAAGCGACTGTAAGAACGTGGACCTTGATAACGGGATGATGGAAACGGAAGATGGAAAGAAATGGGATTTTGACTATCTTATAATTTCCACTGGCTCTTCACCAGATTATGATCAGATTCCGGGACTTAAAAAAGCAAACATGGACTTCCATACAAGTGCATCAAAGTCAAGCTTGATATACAGCAGAATAAACAGCATGAGTTCTGGAAAGATAGTTGTTGGTATTGGAGGCCTTCCATATAAATGTCCACCATCACCAAATGAATCAGCTTTCATGCTGGATGAATTCTTCACGAGGAAGAAGATAAGGGATAAAATCAATATCACCTATATCACACCATTCACAAGAATTTATTCTGCGGAAGCGATAAATAAAGTCATTGAACCACTTTACAAAAACAGGAACATTGATAGCGTTACAGCGTTCACAACAGATTCAGTAGACCCTGTAAAGAAGGAACTTGTTTCCCTTGAGGGTGAAACCATAAAATATGATCACCTTTTCCTGACACCTCCGCACAAGACCGCAGGCTTTATTCATGGCACAGAGATGGCAGATGAAGATGGCTGGATAAAGACAGACAAGAAGGATTTACACATAACCAAGCATGACAATGCCTTTGCCATAGGAGATACTACCAACATACCCATCTCGAAGGCAGGTGTGGAGGCCCATCTTGAAGGAGTCATAGTGGCAAACAATATCACCTCGGAAATATCGGGAACTGTGGAAAGGTTTGAATTCACTGGAAGAACACAGTGCTCCATGGAAACCGGATATCATCAGGCAACCTTTGTCATTGGAACATATGATACGCCAGTCCAGGAGATCAATCCTTCAATGAAGAATTACATGGAGAAGAAGGTAATGGAGAAGATTTACTGGTCCTCTTTGGGCGGTCATTATGAATGGCTATTCAAGTACCATTTCAAGAATGACTACTTCTCAGAAATAAGTTGATACTGATGTTGGAGAAAGAACGGCAAATAATAGAAATGAATGAACAGTGATCGACCAGTTCTTGCATTTTTATCCTGTTGATGTCAGTTTGATTCCTGAAGCTGCGAGACCCTGTTCAATATCTTCTGGAAAATTGAATATGCAAATACACAGGATGAAACAAATGTTATGGAGTGCTTATTTGACCAGTCCAGCTCCTTCACCATGTATGTGAGATGCCTGCTTTTGTCTTCCTGAGGGGTGTACTCAGTTCCATTCATGTAACTGAGTATATTGTTTACAATGTTCTTTTTCTCAAATTCCTGTATATATCCTAACCTGCTTCCAACTTCCACCATTCTTATTCCTGAGAGATAAGTGGCCTCCACAAGATCCTCCTTCGACATCCACCTTGTTTCGTAGTTCAGAAAGTCATCCCATGATCTGCCCTTTTCAAGCAGATCGTAGAAATCCATGAGATTCTTTGTCTTGATAGTATAGCCATACCTGTCAGGCATCTCATAAAATAGAGATCCAGGATCAAGGAACGGTGTAAGCGGAGATATGAAACCATAGACGGGCATTCTGCTGGTTGTATGTTCCTGGATGAATGTGTCCAGAAAATCTGCGTCTTTCATGACGTCCCCTTTTGTCTGTTTTGGAAGGCCTATTGAGAAATAAATGTCAAACTTTCTCGATCCAAATTCTGCAGCAAGATCAACACTCTTCGCAAGTGCCGCATTATCGTAATACCTACCTGTCTCCTCCCGGATTGGCTGGCTGGAAGAATCGGGAGACATTTCACACATAAACTCACTGACATTTCTTGAAAGCGCACTGAAATATTCCCTGTCAGGTGGAGTGAAATATTCTGTGAGGAATGGGAGATCGATGCTCCTTTCTTTTATTTCCCTAAATAGTTCACTGTAATACTTTTCCCCGGCCTGATTCAAGTCTCCGGCAACAAAAACAGGGGAAGCTATGGTATCCTGTATAACACTTATCTCATCGGCCACCCTCTTTGGATCTCTTCTCATAAGCCCTTTGTTATAGTACCTCTTTCCATAGGCATAGTTTGAAGCACCGCAGAATCCACAGTTGAACTGGCAACCATGCTGTATAAGAGTCATACCCACAGGATTTGTGATCCAAGAAAGATAAGGTAGATGGCCCCTTATGTCATGATATTTTATTGCTGTTTTCAGGAGTATTGAATAATCTATAAAAACACTTGATGCAGGATCTGTATCACCAGAACGAGAATTCATTCGGATTTTGCCATTATCCCGATATGCAAGGCTGTTCACTTCTTCCACATTTTTATGAGATTCAA
>JAKAYJ010000031.1:0-2162 GCA_021816385.1 Thermoplasmata archaeon | reverse complement strand
AATTGTTCGGCATCAATCTTTTTAAGTATCTCCTCCGCAAAATATGAGGCTGAAAACCCACCCATAACAATCTTGCTGTTTGGATGGTATTTTTTAATGATTCTGGCCACATTCAGTGAGCCATGAACATGAGGCATCCAGTGCAGATCAATGCCGAACAATTCGGCATCAATATTCCTAATGTATTTTTCCACGTCAAACTCAGGGTTGGCAAGCATGTGAACTGCAAGGTTGCATATCCTGCCTGTATAACCGTTATTCATTATATGATTGAGCATACTCACGAACCCAACAGGATACATTTCAAAAAGAGGTGTTGAAGGGACAACATCGCTGATGGGGCCCTCTTTCAGATTTCTCTGTCTGAAGTCATAAATGCTTGGTGCATGTACAAAAGCCATGTCCGACTTCATATATGTTGAATCCGTAATACTTAATTAAGGGCATGCATTATTTTATCTTATGAACAGAATCATTTGTGCATTAGAAAGAGCCTGATTTTAGTAAATTGAAAAATCATTAGCTTCACTTCATTTTTTCCATATTTACAACGCCAATTAAAGAATATTTCTTAACAGAGAATATTGTTAGTAATCAGTGCCATAATCATAATAAGATAAATATTCAATTTATGGATGATAAATTTACTGTTACGATCTTAAATGATTAAGTGTTAGAACTTGGAACTGTCAATAATTGTCTGAATAACTAGGTTTTTCCTTAGAGATTCCTTCTTTCCCCGAGACCATATATATTATATTGAAAACATGAGCAGCCACGGAAAAGAGAATAAGCAATAGTCCTACAAGGGCCAGCAGCTTAATGAAACTGCTCACATACTGCATGTTGAATCCTATGAAAAAAAGTATGACGCCCGCGTTCATTGAGAAAAATTCAAAATTGATACTTTTTTCAGCATATGCCTTTGATCTGGACAGACCTGATACAAACATATATGAAAGCCCGAAAATGATCATTGTCACGAATCCAAATAACCAGAGAATGAATATGGAATCTCTGGCGATCTGTACTAGGGGAATCATACTTACAATGAGGGAGATGATGCCTGCCAATAAATATAAGAAACTGACCGCAATGAATCTCAATACGTATCTGATGTTTATTGGACCCTGTTTCCTTTCACCATGGCTGTACATAACTGGTTATGTATTCTGTTCTTAAAAATATACCCCGTGTTTGATTCCTGAATACTGTGTTTACAGTTATAGGTCATTTGATAACTTTCAACTGGTTACTGATAATAGCAGATTATCTACTGTTGCTCTCTTGTTTTCTTTTGTAACATCACTCTTTCTACCTGTATGAGTAGATTTAGCAACCAGAATATTTCAAAATCTGTTGCATTGGCATTCCAAACCGGGTTGAAAATAAACCGGGCTGGATTTGAGTAAAGTTTTAAGAGAATACTTTGAAAATGATAGTTAGAACAACTCCCCTCTAAAAATTAGTTTATATGGCCGGTCAGATCCGTCTTACTAATAAAAGATAACTTTTAAAAAAAATGTAATGTGTAATTTATAGCGATTACTTATATTACGGAAATCTAGTGCTTGTGATGCTTTGTTGCATGCTCTTCCATTTCCTTCTTGGATGCGAAAGCCATATTACATGCCTTACATTCAAATTTTTCTTCCGACATTCATTCACCTCAAATATTAAACTTAGCACACATATTAAGGTTTTTCCGTCAACGGTTGACACATCTCAGCGATGAAGTAGCTCCCTTGCTGAAATTGCCGCTCTAAGTACCACCTCGGATAGTGCCGGATGGGTATGGACCGTTTCCGTTATGTTCTCGATATTTCCGTTTCCGGCATTCAGTGCCACTACCACCTCGTGCAAGAGTGTTGAGGCATCTATTCCCTTTATGTGGCAACCCAGTATTTTGCGTGAAGCTTTTTCGACCAAAATCTTGACGAAGCCGGATTCGTCCTTCAATGCCATTCCCATTCCAGTGTCAATATACCTGTATTTTCCCACAACAAAGTCTAATCCCGTGATTTTCGCTTCCTGTTCAGTGAAACCAACGCCCGATATTTGAAGGGGCGTGAATACTGCGTGGGGAATTACATTGTAGTTTACCGAAATCTTATTACCTGAATCAATTATGTTATAGTAACTGTACTGAGCTTCCAGGTTGG
>JAKAYJ010000030.1 GCA_021816385.1 Thermoplasmata archaeon | reverse complement strand
CCAGGATTCTACAGGAACGTATACGAGATTGACTTCTCATCAATGTATCCATCCATAATGCATCATTTCAACATGTCTCCTGAGACAATCGGGATTGATAAACAGGTAAAACTGCCAGGTGACAATCCATACAGCACCAGTGTTTTAAAGGGATTCATTCCATCATCACTTGATATTCTTCTCAAGAGGAGGCTCATATACAAGTATAACAAGAGGATCAGGAAGGATTTTGAAATGAGGGATAAGGTGCTGAAATGGCTTCTTCTAACATCATTTGGGTATACAGGGTTCAAGAACGCAAGGTTTGGAAAGATAGAGATGCATGAGGCCATAACCTCCGTTGGAAGATGGGCACTTGAGATGGCCATGAGGATAGGAGAATCTGAGGGGTTTACACCCATACATGGAATAGTGGATTCGCTGTTTATTCAGGGTAATGGGGATATACAGAAACTACTGAAAAGGGTTAGAAAGGAGACTTCAATAAATATAGTGATGGATGGGTACTATAAATGGATGGTATTTCTGCCTGCAAGATCTGGTCTTGGTGCCCTGAACAGGTATTTCGGCCTGAAATATGATGGAAGCTACAAGGTGAGGGGGATAGGAATCAGGCGTTCAGACTCTCCGACAGTTGTGATAAAAGCACAGGAGGATGTCCTGAGGCTTCTTGAAGAACTTGAACCCGGAGTGAATGATCACTACATACAGTCAAGATATGTGGAATTAAAAAACAGGTATATGGGAAACATTGACAAATTCCAGAAAAGTGACTTTTTACTCACGTTGAGGCCATCAAAATATTATCAGGATTACAGGGTAAACAACATACAGAAAGCCTCAATGGAGTCTCTGATGGAAGATGGAATCGAGATCATGCCAGGGCAGTCCATGAATGTTATAATCAACGATTCAGCAAAAAAGGTTGTCAATTTTGATGATCAACCGGTTGACAGGAAATTCTATACAAAGATTCTCCTTAGAAACTTTGAGCCTTTCGACTTCCTGTTCTCGCAGCTAATTATAAAAAAACAGCCAGATCTTTCATGGTGGTTCTGAAGCCTCATTCTATTATTTCAAATATTTTCTGTATGAGGACTGAAACAGGTAGATCATCCATGAAAAACCTCTTTTTAACGCCCTTTCCCCTGCCTGAACTTTCTCTCACACTCTCCACTATATCCAGGGACTCAAGATGTCTTATGGCCCTGTAAATAAGTGGCAGGTCAGGGATGGTCTGATCCCTGGTTTCAAAATTGATGCCTATCTGGTCAGTTATATGTTCCATTGTTGCATCGATGTCCCTTTCAAGTACCTGGCAAATTGATAGAAGGATGAGCAGTTCCTTCTGGTCCAGTTCCATCAATTTACTTTCAGTGATATACGGGTTGATCATTGCAGAAGCTTTCCTTACAGTTTCCAGGTCAATCATCCTCCTGTTCTCATATTCACTCATGAAGGCTGCTTTCTGCAATATCTCTATGGCCATCCTCGCACTTCCAGACCTGGAGCATATGGATGCTATACCTTCAATAATTTCCGGTTCAATAACACCGTCATAAAGTGATTCTCTTGAACGGTAATCCAGGATGCCTGAAAGATCTGAAGTAGAATACTTGCTGAATTTCATTTCATTGAAAATACCGATCCTCCTGATCTCCCTGGATGTCATGTGAAGGGCAGGGTTATCTACTGATGCAAGGATCAAGCCCATCCTAAGGTCATAGAGTTCTGCTGACCTCAGTACATTGTAGAGTCCATCAGGATCAGTCTTTACAAGATTCAGGCATTCATCCACAACGAGTATGATCGGCCTGGAAATATACCTCTTAAGACTCATGAACAGGGAATCAAATGGCTGTTTCTCTGAGACCTGTTTTCCAAGTGAATTGAGAATCTTTACCACAATCCTCTTGAAGGAACCCGCAGATATGGCGTTTTCATAGTGGAAATAACAGCCGGTTTCCATGGATGAAAGAAATTTGAGGGTAACGGTCTTTCCCGTACCCGACTGTCCATAAATAAAAATATTGCTTGATAAACCGCTCATCACAGGAAATACTACATTCTTCTGCAGAGAATCCAGCTCACTGTCCCTGTTAATGAGGTATCCTGGAATATACGCCGTTTCCAGGGGTTCAGGGTTTTTTATTATCTTTCCCAATTATGCTCTTGCAAGTGCCGATAGAGATGTAATATCCCGGGAATGCTCCACTCCATAGTGTTTTACTTTTTCTATGTCTACTCCCATCTTTGCAGCCCTCTTCTCAATGTATTTCATCATAAGGTAACCGCCGCCAGAAATAAGAGATCCAGTTCCTATCCTTGAAAGGAAGTTCCCGTCAGTATCCCTGAAACCGTCTCTTGTAGCCATTTTTGATAGATGCCTGTACGATGCATAGTAGACTGCCATCATATCCTTTGTAAGCATATTTGTGTTGAGTGATCTTGATTTTATCCTCCCAAGGGGAACATTTACCAGTGGTGTTACCGTGAACTCAAAGGGTCTGCCTCCTTCAGAATAGGAATTACTGAGTCTGTTTATCATCTCTACCGTCTGCCAGTTATCATCTTCAGTCTCCTCATTCTGGCCAACCTGTAAGGTGAATGCAGGTCTCCAGTAGTTCTTTGTTTCCACATATACACCCTGCCAGACAATATCCAGCCAGCTTCCATCTGGACCTATCCTGAGCGGAAGGGTCTTGTTAGGCATATGTTTCTTGGCCAGTTCATCACTACCAGTCTCGACTCCCGTCTGGATACCTATCCAGTTTCTCGGTCCAGTTTTCAGGATCTTTGAAAGCTTTTCCATCATCTCCGGATAACCTGCAGGGATGGAAACACGACCATGGGTTGGATTAGATGTCTTGATACCCTTAACATTCATTACTGCTGTAAGAAGTTCTGTTAGGGCTTCTTCATTTGGCGCAAATAAATTACCATGCTTATACCCGAAGAATTCATCAGAGTGAAGCCAACCGTTCGTCAAACCTGCGGCTGCATTTATCTTAAGTTCAGCAACAACATTTTCAGTGGGTTCATATCTAAGTGGCCTTAGTGTTACTTCACAGAAATCACATCCCACACCACAACCTCTCATGACTTCAACCATTCCCTTCATGGATGGTGCAACAATTCTTGGTATCTCTTCAAGCCTTGGATATGCGGCTTTGGAAAATCCTCTTGACAGGAAAAGTGGATCATCGATCGTAACCCTCTTGAAGTTCTCATCATAACTTACGAAACCAGTTCTGAACACATTTTTATCTATATCATTCGCTGCTATCTGATCAAATAACATTGGTGCGATATCGTCTGCCTCACCTGAAAAAACGTAATCATAATGGTATTTCTCTATCTCATCTCTGAGAATTGTGAATTCCCATACACCGGGTCCACCAACGATCAGTTTTGCCTTCTTTCCCTTTCTCACCACATTGATCCTGTCCATAAGCTTATCCCAGTCTCTCCTTACCCATGCATCGAGATTGCCACCGAATAGGGCATAGTAGGACATTGTGGTCGGTCCAATACCAAGTGGATCCATGGTTGAGACCGCTATTATTTCAGTATCATCCTTGATAAAGTTTTCAAGATGATCCTCGTGTGCAACAGCTATCTCTTCTCTCTTGAATTTTGTAAGAAGGCTGGCTTCAAGCTTCCTTATTGCATATGGTGCAAACACTGTCTCGCCATTGGGCTTAGCAGGTGGAGCCGGCCCCTTCAGGAATTTGTAAACTCTTTCTGGTATTGCCTTTCCAGGCGCACAGGGTAGAAAATCTAGAAGTGGAAAATTCCTGTATTCATAACTCAATGTGCTATCTGATATTAATACAAATCTCGTCATTTTTTCACCCTCAGTCAGTTAAAATCTTATGGTTCATAAATATTTTGAAAATACCGGCAAACATAAATACATAAATTTGCATTCTATTTACCTGTTTTTCCACTTTTTCCATACTTTTTTTCCTGAAAAACATATCTGAACAACTCACAGTTTAACCAGTCCGAACCCGGTTCCATCAGCCCCATCGTTCGAGCCTATAACCAGGATCGTCACAGGATACACCGTATCACTGTTTTGAGGATTGAATGGCTGCATATTCTCAAACGCAGATGATGAAACCATCATTTTCAGGTTTATTATAGTATCATTCTTAAAGTTAGTCACGGTCACATAGTTGTATCTGTCTGTTGAATTTACGACCAGGCCGTTATACGTCGATGATGTATTGATGAAAGACGTAAGGTTTGTATAACTTCCTGAACCTGTCGAAACATTTCCAAAGGAAAATATGGACACTGTGGATGCATCAGTCTTAACAGTTATGTTAAATTCTATGCAGCCCGGTTCTTTTACAAACACAAGCTGCTTTTGTGATTGTGATGCTGTAACATTAAGATAACCACCAGATGTTGACAGGGCTGTCTTACTGTTGAATATGGTCACATAGGTCATTCCAGAAAATATTATGAGAAGCGCTACGGTTAAAACTATAGCTCCCTTTCTGCCTAACATGATGCATAATTGCTTTTGCATATAAAATAGTTATTAATATTTCATTACTTAATCAATTATGAATTAAGTATTTATACAACCCTGAAATATGCGCATGATTAAAGATGGTTCAGTATAAATGGGTCGCATTATCCAATACTACACTGGGTGTCCTGATGGCATCAATCAACAGCACCATAGTGTTGATATCATTACCAGCTATCTTCAAAGGTATACATCTGAACCCCTTCCTTGGCTCTTCGTTCCAATATCTTCTATGGATCCTGATGGGTTACATGATGGTAACTGCAGTTCTTCTTGTGACATTTGGAAGATTATCCGATATATTTGGAAGGGTAAGGCTATTCAACCTTGGGTTTCTGATTTTTACAGTAGGTTCAATATTACTATATCTTACTCCGGGAACAGGAGATACGGCAGGACTTGAATTAATCCTGTTCAGGATGGTCCAGGCAGTAGGAGCTTCATTCCTTTTTGCAAACTCTGCAGCAATCATAACAGACAGTTTCCCGGCAAATGAAAGAGGCAAGGCTATGGGTCTCAACCAGATAGCAGCACTTGCAGGTTCCCTTATTGGTTTAATACTGGGAGGAATACTGGCAACAATATACTGGAGAGATGTATTTCTGGTGAGCGTTCCAGTTGGTATCATCGGAACAATCTGGTCATATGCCAAGCTTAAGGAAACTTCGACACGTCACGAGAAACAAAAATTGGACATTCCAGGAAATATTGCATTTGCAGGAGGCCTTACACTGATACTTCTGGGTGTAACCTACGGTCTTATGCCATATGACAACTCAAGCATGGGATGGGGAAACCCATATGTAGTTGCATCAATGACTATTGGAGTCATAATGGTTGTTGCATTCATATTCATAGAGAGGGCAGTTGAACAGCCAATGTTCAATCTTTCCCTGTTCAGGAACAGGGCATTTGCAACCGGGAGTTTTGCAAGCATGCTACAGTCAATGGGTATGGGTGGACTGATGTTCATGATAATCATCCTTCTTCAGGGAATATGGCTTCCACTTCATGGATACAGTTACAGTTCTGTACCATTCTGGGCCGGAATCTATACAATTCCTATGATGCTGGGATTTGTGGTGTTTGGTCCTGTAAGTGGCGCATTATCTGATAAGATAGGGGCAAGACTCATATCCACTGTAGGATTGCTGATCAGTGCAGTTGCATTCCTGTTGCTGGCAACTCTGCCATACAATTTTGCATACGTTCCATTTGCCTTAATGCTGTTCATGATGGGATCAGGAATGGGAATGTTCGCAGCTCCTAACATAACGGCAGTGATGAATTCAGTAAAACCACAGCTAAGAGGTGTTGCTTCTGGAATGAGGGCAACTTTGCAGAACACAGGGCAGACCGCAAGCATGGGAATATTCTTCACGATAGTCCTGGTATATTTAACAAGACTCATACCGGGCTCTTTCGGTCCCGCACTTGCAACGTCCGGTGCACCTGTTCTCATACCCATATTTGACAAGCTGCCCCCAACCTCAGCACTGTTTTCAGCGTTCCTGGGGTATAACCCGGTGGGTACAATCCTTTCAGAACCTGCACTTGCAGGGTTGAGCGCTTTAATACCACATTCAGTAATTCTGACACTTGAGGGGAAGATATGGTTCCCAACTGCACTTGCAGGATCATTCATGACATCTTTAAGGATGGCATTTATAGCAGGATTCTTCATCTTCATAATTGGAGCAATACTTTCAGCACTCAGGGGCAGGAAAGTCATATATGATGATTCCAAGAAGGAAATCATAAACGAAACAGGATCGCCAACACCTACTCCTTCTGCATCCCCTTCAACAATGAAGACAGAAGAGGTAAGGAACTAGATCTCTACTCAATTTTCTTTGAAAATTACCTAACTCACACAGATTAGAAATCTTAGTTAATAAGGAAAGTAACTCAAGTTATTTAAGTCAAAATATAAAATTTCTATTATTCTCTCTTTTCCATTAAGGAATTTGCAAAGTCCATTATTGTTTAGCTCCCATAACAAGAATCTATTACTAAATAGCAACATGGCCTCATAGTTGAATGGAGAAGCCAAAATCCTGGAAGGCTCATTACGATGAGAATTCTTCATTTCTCCAATACTATATAGACCCAGCCATGAATGGATATGTTAGTTACTCATAGATATCTAGCAATACCAAATTTCCGAAGATAAGTCATAATTGTAAGAAAAGATATATCTAAGCAACGAAAGAGCTTAAACCTGATAAAAAAAGTAAATTAGAGCAAAATTAGATAAAATAGTCGGGTAATGGAAATAAACATATCCATCAGCCAATATACTAAAAACGAGTTTAAAAATAAATACTAATGACATTTTGATAATTGTGCATCCAATCGATCTACAAGTCGAACTGGTACATTTGGTTAAATAGGTTACTACTCATGCTCTTGTGTTAAAATGGGAGGAGGCTAAAACTATGATTCAACAGCTTCATAAAATTATAAATAAAACTTCAGGATGATAAAAAGTGAAAAAAGAGTTTAGGATACTTATAATTATACTCATAATTGCAATCTTTACTACTTCTGGAGTTTACGCATATAAATCATCAATAAAACCCTACTATAACTGTTATTTTGCTGCACAATCAAATTACACAAAACCTGATCAGGGTACCAATATCACCATATCAATTGAACCATTCAATGGAGCAAGTTTTGAAACATCAGTTTATTCAAACCCGTGGCTACAACTTTATTACATCGGAAACCAATCAACTGTATTCAACAACATTAATTGTTATGATAATAACGTGTTCACAAAGGCTATAAACTGTACATCAAATTACAGGCAGACTAATGGTGCAACGGCATTATACACAACCATACCGGTTAAAACCATAAAAGCCAATAAAGAAACTTTCATATCCGTGAACTGGAACGGAACAATCATCCAATATCAGGGAAACCAAACAACAAAACCAATATTCGAACCGGCAATACCTGGAAATTATGCTATAGTTCCTTACTTAGGATTGAGGGGAATCAATAACACAGAACTATCTGCAAAAAGTGTTGAAATGAATAATTATATAATTCACGTGGAGGGTCTTGACTTAGTAAATAAATCTAGACATGGTAACGTTTCAGAAAAAGCTTTCTGTATTGGGGATTCTAAGCATTCTATCGCTCATGTAATCATATCAACTTCTTATTACAACATGAGTGATAAAAAAGTTTCAAGAATATCATATGAAAATTTTACGATACAGTGCAATCAAACAGTTATCATAAATACCTTAAATTCCAAAGATTTAGATGAATTAAATAACTACTTAATTTTTACGCAGATAAAAATGACATGGGATAATTTTACTTTTATATGGAGTAATGAGAGTTTTGCTATCAAGTGATAAGTTCACATGCATGAGTATCGTAGAAAAATATGCAATATTCTAGAAGGTGATATCATCAGAGCAAATAGGTCTGGAATTTGATGGAAGGCTTAATAACGAAGGAAATTTTTACACTATTTCCATCTTGAACTCTGGCAACAACCCCATCTTGAAAGCCCGATCATAATACATTTTTAGGGCTTTCCTTCCCTTTTCTCCAAAGTCTATTGAAAGATCGTTAACATACATCTGGATGAATTTTGTCTCCAGCTCAAGGTCCTTGTATCTCGCGTATTTCATTGCATAAGTTGCTGCCTCTTCCACATGCTGCTGTGCATATTTTATAGAGTTCTCAAAATCTTTAATGTAATTGGCAATCACTTCTTTTCCAAGGGATTTCCTTATTGCATTAAATCCAAGTGGAACCGGAAGGTCACCTGCGTATTCCTTCCATTTATCATAGATCGCTGCAAGTTTTATCAGGCCCTTATTCTGGTAAGTAAGCTGTTCATCGTGAATTATTATTCCTGCCTGTATATCTCCCTTCATGATTGAATCAGGTATGAGGTCAAATCTCATTGGCCTAAGGTCTGCGTCCTTCTCCACAAACATCCTGAATAGGAGGTGCGAAGATGTTCCAAGTCCTGGTGATCCTATAATCGCCTTCTTGAAATCTACCTCACTCTTACCGACAACCAGTGGTCCATAGGTGAGTCCAAAACTTGCTCCTGATCTTGTGAGAGCATATGTTTCATTTACATCTGCATACTCATTTGCAGATATTGCCGTTACATCATACATCCCTGTTTCAGCTTCATGATTCAGTGTTTCAATATCCTTTATTATCTGTTCATACTCCATACTGGTCTTAATTTTTCCAGTGATCATTGCATAAAACATGAATGCGTCATCCGGGTCTGGCGTGTGTGCTACTGTTAACTTCATGATCAGGTATTTCTTGATGACATAAAAGAGGTTCGCAGAATATTCATCAATTATTCATGAGAAATATTCATTTGAAATAATTTATCGGGCGAGGTCAGCAACAATTTTTTTAATTACTTCCTGAACCTTCAGCACTGTATCTTCCACATTTCTGTTTCCAACCAGTCCAGCCATGGCTTCAGGCAGAAGTCCTATAACCTCACTCCCATCTTTTGTTCCCTTTATCACAATTCTGCAGGGAAGCAGTGACTCAAACCTGACGTCAGTATTCAATATTTTTGACGCATATCCAGGGTTACATATCTCGTAAGTCCTGAGGGGGGAATACTCATATCCCTTTGATTTCAAAACATCACTCGTCTTTATCTCAGCCAGTACTCCGAAACCTACTTCACCTACCTTTTTTGAAACCTCTGAGCACACCTCCTCAAAGCTCTTTTTGCTCTTCATTCGAATTTCTATATTCATAATGTAAAATAGCACGATGATTTAAAAGTCCTCTCACAGTCTTTAATTCCGCAACTTCATAAGCCAGCATTTAAAAACCGAGCTTTCTCTTATATAGATGCAACAAATCTATGTTTTCCGTGATCTAATGAGCAAAATTGTAATCGCACTTGGAGGAAATGCCCTGATGGAAAGTGGTGATTCCAGGGATTATGAAACACAGGTAAAGAGAGCCGTAAACGCCTTTGAATCATTGTCTGATATAATCGTAAAGGAAGACGTCATTATAACTCACGGTAACGGGCCTCAGGTAGGAGACCTAATACTGAGGAATCAAAATTCAAACGAATTGCCTCCCCCAATGCCAATGCACGCACTTGGAGCAATGTCTCAAGGTCTGATCGGGGAGATTTTGATCGAAGCATATGAGCAGGTAAGATCAGTATCTGGAATAGGAAAGGAAGCAATCAATATACTTACAAGAACAATCGTTAATGAGGGTGATCAGGCTTTCAAAAATCCAACAAAACCTGTTGGAAGAGTTTATTCAGAGCAGGAATACAATGATCTTAAAAGCAGTACAGACTGGGAGTTCATGAAAACTGAGAAGGGATGGAGAAGATGTGTCCCCTCCCCAATGCCTCTTGATATACTTGAAAAGAATGCAATAATGAGCTCCCTGAACGCAGGATTCCTGCCAATATGCACCGGTGGGGGCGGTATTCCAGTAATAAAAAAAGGCAATTATTACAGTGGAGTGGATGCAGTTATTGACAAGGATCTGGCTTCCTATGTACTGGCACACATGCTTGAAGCAGAGGAATTCGTGATACTTACAGACGTGAAGAATGCATTCATAGATTTCGGTAAAAGCACTCAAAGAGCACTTGGTAAAGTTAAATTAAAAGAGATAAGGGAATACTATGATAAGGGACAATTCTCAAAGGGTAGCATGGGACCAAAGGTTCTTGCAGCAATGAGTTTTGTTGAACGGGGAGGAAAAGTTGCAAGGATAGGCTCACTTAAGGATGCAAATAATGTGATCGAAGGTTTATCCGGTACAATTATTCAGGCCTGAATGTAAGTATATTTTCCATCACTCAATTCTGCCTTTCCCATATGTACCATCTGCATCAGAACCTTTTCCAGAACATTCTTTTTCACCGAGAGATCGAAACTCTCCTTCAGCTTCTTCTCAATCTCATCCACTGAATTTGATTTCATTTCTATCTTGGATGATAGATTCGTGATATCCTCATAAACGTTCCACGGGAAGATGAACCATGTCCATTCTTTATCGGTAACAAACTGGGCATAGTAGTCTGGAACAAAGGAGGAGTGGCCGATATGAAGCATCGTAGAGGTCTTTATGGACTTTGGCTTGAGCGTTTTAATATAATCATATGCAAGCTTCATGCTCTGTCCTGTGTCCGTAATATCATCTACCACGAGAACATTCTTTCCCTCAATGGAAACATTCAGTCCATACTTCAGATCTGCTTTTCCATCCACTGTTGCAGTAAGACCCCAATGTTCAGTCTTTATGGCATAAAGGTTCTTCATGAG